>DYRC01000260.1 GCA_020718925.1 Desulfonema limicola | reverse complement strand
AGAATACTAACCATGAAGAAAATTTCATGCGATCCACAATCGCGCCTAACACCAGTGCCACCGTAATGCCTGCAAAAGTCATCTGAAAAAGTACGAATACATAGCTCGGAATGGTGGCAGCCACATCTTTCAATGATTTGACTCCGAGATCGCCTACACCGATGCCGCTTAACAGAAAATGATCCAACCCGCCGATCAAGCCGCCCATATCAGGACCGAATGCTATCGAATATCCCCATAATACCCATATAATACTTCCCAGACAATATGACACGGTTGTCATAGCATAGGTGTTGAGAAGATTTTTATACCGCGCCATGCCGCCGTAAAACAGCGCGAGTCCTGCCGGAGTCATCATCATTACCAAGGCAGTGGATACAATCATCCATGCGGTATCGCCGGAGTTGATTGTCGGAGCGGGAGCAGGATCTGCCGCTAATGCCGACAAAGAAGTCATCAGTACAAACCAAAATCCCATTGCCAATGTTTTGAGCCTTATCATTTTATGTCTCCCTTAAATGTTTGCTGTTTAGAAGCTTGCCGCAAGGCTGATCCCGCCATAGAAAAATTTGTTTTTACCACTCAGACTCGTGCCTTCGATCCGATTTTTGGCATCGTCTGACAACGGCATAGAATACATAACTATCGGTTTACATGAAAAATACTTGCCAAACGGAATCGTCAATCCCAAAGAAATCTGTCCGTCGTGCATCGCCTGATACTTATCGTCAGTCGGCAAAAGATCATTGTCAAATTTGACGATTCTGTCCGTGTCTGATTTCTGATACGCCACAGAAGCCCCCATATCCAGCGTGATTTCTTTGGTCAGATTTATTGAATGCGATACTGCCAGATTCAGATACCAGCCGGGATAATGTGCAAATTCCCGATAAATGCTCAAAGTCGGCGATAACAGACAATTTCCCGCAATTTTCAGAAATAATTCCTGAGCATCGTCAACACCTTCAAAGGCATAGAAAAGATAGCCTCCGATCAGTTTTACCGGACCCGCATCATACGTGTACTCCAGAGTCAGATCGGTTTCATTCATATTGGTCTTTTTCACGTTGGTATATTTGTCGTCCGTATCTATGTTTCCCCATAGATTGACATCAAACCCCGCATAACCGACCGTGATTGACGGCTGAATCACCATGCTGTCTTTGCTGGATTCATATCCGCGCCAGATATACTGACTTAGAAATCCGACCGAATAGATAGAAAAAGGTTTCGGCTCCTCTGCCTTCTTCTCCTCATCGGCAAATCCGGTCTGTTGAAAACCGACTACCAATATCAATGCCACCAACACACCGCAAAACATTTTCCGAATCTTCATCTTTCTTCTCCTTCTTCTTTTTGTAAAAAACCAGATTATCAAGATATAAAGCAATTCCCTTGCCAAGATGATTATTATAAATAAATCAATTGATTATAATAATTATGGCAGATCATGTACTTACATAATTGTAAATCACAAAAAAGGGGTGAATAGAGATAGTCCTGAAAACAGAATTTGTTATTGAAAAGAATCAGCGCGGAGAGTCTTTTAAAATCAGGCTTATGGATTGATTTGAAGGTGAAGATATATTTTTACAAAAATGTAATATAAAAAAAGTATGGTTACAAAAATGTAATCAGAGGTAAATTGTATCAGAAACGGTGAGCCGCGAATCAGCCGATTCCCGGAAATTCATTTCCGGGTAACATTTCCGGGTGATGGGATATTTTATTGATTCCGAGTCCCTAACCTGAAAGTTTTGCTTTGAGAATCTCATTCACTGCTTTGGGGTTGGCTTTGCCTTTGGTCTCCTTCATCACCTGACCGACAAAAAATCCGAACAGCGTATCTTTGCCGTTTTTATACTGCTCAACTTGTTTGGGATTTTTTGCGATGATGTTTAAGACCACTTCTTCGATGGCGCCGGTATCTGTAACCTGAACCAAGCCTTTTTCTTCAACAATCTGCTTGGGCGGTTTGCCGGTTTTTGCCATGTCATCAAATACGGTTTTTGCTATTTTGCCGCTGATAACGCCGTCATCAATCAGCTTCAGAAGATTTGCCAAATCATAAGCGGAAATCGGCGATTGATCAATCGTTTTGCTTTCGGCATTAAGCAAGCCCAGCAGCGATCCCATAATCCAATTTGCCGCCTGCTTGGGATGTTTATACTCTTTGAGGCAGTCTTCAAAATAATTTGCCAATTCATGCCCGGAAGTCAGCACTTCGGCATCATAGCCGGAAAGTCCGAATTGTTCGATAAATCGGGCTTTTTTCTGCTCCGGCAGTTCGGGAAGAGAGGCTTTGACAGAATCAATCCAATTTTCATCCACCATCAGCGGCAGCAAATCCGGATCGGGAAAATAGCGGTAATCGTGGGCGTCTTCCTTGCCGCGCATGGAATTGGTGATATTTTTATTCGGATCCCACAGCCGGGTTTCCTGAATCACCTTTCCGCCATCGAAAATCAGGTCTTTTTGCCGCTCAATTTCATACTGAATTGCTTTTTCAACATGCTTAAACGAATTGACGTTTTTCACTTCGGTTCGTGTGCCGAACACCGTTGAACCTTTGGGCATAATGGAAACATTGGCATCGCATCGGAAACTGCCTTCTTCCATGTTGCCATCGCAGATTTCCAAATAGCGCAGAATGGAACGAAGCTTTCGCAGATATGCCCCAGCTTCTTCGGGCGTTCTGATGTCCGGCTCGCTGACAATTTCAATCAGCGGCGTACCGGTACGATTCAAGTCCACCAAGCTGACAGGGCGATTCGGATCGTGATTCAGCTTGCCCGCGTCTTCTTCCAGATGAATCCGGGTAATGCCGATGCGTTTTTTGCTGCCGTCTTCCAGTTCGACAAAAATATGCCCGTTTGTTGCCAGAGGCAGTTCATACTGGGAAATCTGATAATTTTTGGGCAGATCCGGATAAAAATAATTTTTACGCGCAAAGCGGCTTTCTTCCTGAATATCGCAATCCGTAGCAATTGCCATGCGTATCGCATATTCGACCACTTTTTTGTTCAGAACCGGCAGAACGCCCGGCATTCCCATACATACCGGACAGATATGCGTATTTGGCGCCGCGCCGAATTGGGTAGAGCAGGCGCAGAATATTTTGGTTTCGGTTTTCAGTTGGGCATGAACTTCAAGCCCGATAACAGATTCAAATTCCATTGCTGTGATTCTCCGCGTGATGAATGTTTGTTATTTAATATGCTATGATTTTATCTGAATTGCAAGATAAAATTCCTGATGTAAAACTGCATTCCGAAGTTATTATCTTCTTGACAAGTGAAACCTTATAGGTTACATTACATATTGCAAATCAGCCAAAGCTCCGGAAAAAGGAGCAGATATAATGATAAAGAGTTTTTTGCATGCCGGATTAGAAGATTTTTTCTATGATGGCACAAAGAAGGGAATTAATCCCAAACACGCTAAGAAACTTGAAAGGATTTTGGACAGGCTTTATACGGCAGGAGATGTCAAGGATATGATGTATCCGGGATCAGGGCTTCATTTATTAGAACCTAAAAATGCAGGAAGATGGGCTGTCAAGGTTACGGGAAATTGGCGAATCATCTTCAGTTTTAAAGAGGGAAATGCTTATGATATAGACTACAAGGATTATCATTAGCATTATTATAAAATTGGAGATAGAAGGATTGGAGGGAGCTTCGATGTCGTTTAAGAGCTTAATAGAAAGGAAAAGGAGCAGATCACCGACACATCCGGGAGTCATTCTGAAATATGATTATCTGGAGCCTTTATCTGTTCCTGTGTCAAAAATAGCAGAACGTCTCAAAGTATCCCGCAAAACCATGTCAAAGATTGTAAATGAACGTGGTTCGATTACTTCTGATATGGCATTGCGGCTGGCAAAGGCGTTCAATACTACTCCTGACCTTTGGTTGAATTTGCAGAAAGAATATGATTTGTGGCAGGCTCAGCACAAATTTACCGGCTGGGAAGATATTCAGCCGATAGAAATGTCGGCAGCATTGTGAAACCTGTTGCCAAAACTCATAGCCGGGAGAGATTGCCTTCCGGCTATATTTTTTAAGCAGTCATTTTTAACTATCTTATTCTGTTCTAATGAAGTTTGATGATGGAAATTAATAATATGAAATCAAAGAAACATTTATATGAAAAAGAAATAAGAGCCAAGTTTATCAATCCTGCTATTGAAAATTGCGTATTGATGATCTCGCAAGGCAGGTCAATATGAGTAGAGCGCATGAATGCAGCCAACGCGGCATTTGAAGTCGGTTATGAAAGCCCATCCCAATTCACCCGCGAATACAGTCGTTTATTTGGCGACCCGCCGTTACGTGATATTACGAATTTGCGTCAGATGACGGCTAATGAGATGGCATAGACTCTAAAGCTCAGAGTGATTTTACTCCGCATTTATGCGTCCTAACAGATGCGATAACGCGGATTCAAGCGTGGAATGTCGGAAACGATACCCGCTGTCTGTCAGTTTTTCAGGACTGACCCGTGTGCTGGAAAGCAGCACTTCTTTTCCCATCTCTCCGAAAGCAAGTCTGATGGCAAATTCCGGAACGGTCATCATTGCGGGGCGGTTAATCACTTTTCCCAAAATTTCCGTAAATTGAGCATTTGTTACCGGATTGGGCGCAACCAGATTGACGGGACCCTCTATCTCTTCATGGTTGATAACATGATAGATTCCGCCAATCACATCGTCTATACCGATCCAGCTCATATACTGACTGCCTGTGCCGATTTTTCCGCCAAGCCCCAGAGTGAATGTCGGCAGCAATCGCTCCAATGCCCCGCCCATCGGCGTCAGGGCAATGCCGATCCGCAGAAATACCACCCGGATTCCCTTGTCAATGGCAGGCGCGGCTGCTTTTTCCCACTGATCGCAGACCTCGGAAATAAAATCACCGCCGCAGCAGGCGTTTTCACTCAGCAGACAATCCTCCCGATGCCCGTAATAGCCGATAGCAGACGCGCAAATCAGCGTTTTGGGCAAAGGATTCATGGATGCCGCAGCTTTTGCTATCAATTCAGTGCCTTTGGTTCGGCTCTCGACAATGATCCGTTTTTTTTCCGGCGTCCATCTGCCTCTGCCGATATGCTCTCCGGCAAGATGTATCACCGTATCTACCGCCCCGAGTTTTGGCAAATCCGATTCTCCGGTCATGGGATTCCAAAGTACATCGCTGGCTTTGGGATTCCGCCTGACTAATCGCCTGACCTGATGCCCGCCGGTGCTGAAAAAAGGAATCAACGCAGACCCGATCACGCCCGTTGCGCCGGAAATCAGAACATTCAACGGCGTCTTGTCTTTTCGGGAAAAATGCGCGGTCATATCCTGAGCCGTGATATTATGGCGATAAGTAAAAATAGCCGAGAGTTTCTGTCGGACTATCTCTCCGGCAAAAAAATTGCCGAACGGATGAAACGGCAGGGCATATTCAATGCGGTCTTCCAAAAAGCAGGCATAATCCCCGTCCGGCTCAAATAAATGCGTATGTTCCCAAAGCGCAAAAGGACCTCTGACCTGCCGATCTTTAAACATCCGGTTTTCTTCATAGTCTGTGTGTTCGGCAATCCATGTATAAGGAACCGGACCTGCTTTCATTTTCAGGATCGCCTGTCCGCCTTTCTGAATACCGCCGGTTCTTTCAATCACTTTGAGCGGATCCCATGGCGGAACAAGCCGCTCCAATGCTCCGGGGCGCGAATGCCATTTAAATACTTCCTCAACCGGTGCGGGAATCCGGGAACGTTTTATAAACATCAGTGTTTTCATATCAAGCCTCTTGTATAATACCAAATCGCTTTCAAACCCACCTAACCCCCCGGCCCCCTTCCCTGAAAGG
>DYRC01000259.1:1914-5868 GCA_020718925.1 Desulfonema limicola | reverse complement strand
GAAATCACGATGCTTCCCCGGGGAAGCTGTTTGCCTGCCAGCGTTTTGTTCAGCGCAAGGTCGTGAACTGATTGCAGAATTTCAGGACGCGCCCGATTCAGTTCATCTAAAAACAGTACAATCGGTTCGTTATCCGGGGACCACCAGTACGGCGGCAGAAAGACCGATCAGATCGCCCGGATCGCTCATCTGTCCGAGAAAAAAGCGATCACTTTCATCTTTTTCGTCTGATAATACCGGGTAATGATTTCCGATTTCCCGATGCCGTATCTGCCGATGAGCATGATATTCTGATTTGAAGGCGTCAGATGCAGCAGTTCATGCAGTTCTTTGACATCAATTCGTATTGCCATAAATTTTATTCCGGAGCGTCATGGCGAATCCACACAGAGCGTGAACTCCCGCAGCGATTTTTGAATCTGATTCCGCGATCATGCAGTTCTCTGAGAGAACGGATTGCCGAGCGGAGATTCGGAAGAACTTCCTGAAATCTGTTGAACGGGACATAATATTCTGTTGTTGTTCATTTAATGCAATGATAAGAAAATATCCTGTTTGTGTAAAGCGGTTAAGATTTTCAGGTCTGCGGATGGATGATCGGACGTTATCGCATCATTTCCAAAAATGCCTCAATCCGGACTCTCAACTGCTCGGTATCTGATTCCGAATAATCTGTCTCAAGATGCAAAAAAGGCAGTTGATATTTCTCTTTGACAAATTTTTCAATGCGATATGATTCCACATTGTAGGTATGACATGCCTGCCAAGTCAGATCCGCCACGCCGTCAACAGAAAATTCCTCAATCAGCTCTCCTAGCAGATTGAATCGTCCGCTATTCGGAGACATGACAGAACACGGTATTGTCAGATATTGTTCTGCCAATGCCATCAAAGGTTCTTTGTGTTCATCTACGGTAAATGCCTTTTTGTATCCGCTGCAATTTTCAAAGCAGACCACATTCGCGCCGGATTGTTCCAAAACTTTGATGACTTTATCAGACCCGACGCCTATGGGTACGCCGGTCAGCAGAATTCTGGGTGTTTTTTTACTGAACGGGCTTTCAGCGTTATGTTTCAATTCGTCAATGATTTCTCTGACCAAAGTAATGCCCTGTTTTTTATCTGCAAAAAAGCCGGTTTTGAATTGGATAGTCAGCATATCGGTTCCGCGAATGGGCGATGGTTTTGCTTTTGCCAAATCCATCAATGCCTTGAGGGTCATACGCTCTTCATTCAGCAGGCGGATAGCTGAAGAAATTTTCTCATCCGTAATCTGATGTCCGGTATGTTGTTCGATAACTGCTTTTAATTTTTTTACTTCATCATACCAGAACGGCAGGGCGGTTTCTGCGCTCTGATTCTGCGGCAGTTGCAGGACATGAATCGGTCGGTATTCGGCAATCAGTTCAAACATCTTCTTTTTTCCATCACAGGTGGTATCTGCCACAAGCAAATCGGAAAATCGGAAAAAGGGACAGGTATCCGTAGCCGCAAATCCGAAACTGCTTTTAATCAGAGGACATAGATTTCTGGGCAGAATTTCTTCGGCTGCTGCAATCGGTTCATTTTTTGTGCCGCAAAGCGGCAGAGGAATTGCCCCGGCAGCCACCGCCAGTTCTGTGGGTGAATACAGGCAGTAAAACCCGATAATTTTTGCCCCGTCTTTTTTTGCTTTTTCTATATCAATGAGATTTTGTTCAGCAATCTGCTGCAATTTATTCATAACTGAATTCATTCGGTTTTCTCCTATAAATGTATGCTGAAGTAGCTTTGCAGAACATATCGGCAGAGTAGCTCCTGATTCAATCAAAAAATACAGGGGCGATTCGCACCGCCCCTTTTTTCGTCTATTTACTCTTTTTCAAAATCGCCTTTTGTCGCGCCGCATATCGGGCATACCCAGTCTTCAGGAACCTTTTCAAAAGGCGTTCCGGGGTTTACGCCGTTATCCGGGTCTCCGGCAGCCGGATCATACACATAACCGCATACTGCACACACATATTTTGCCATGTCATTTCTCCTCTTTCAGATTGATTTTATCAAAGAGATCACTCTTTGCTCAATATCATCCCGTACTTGCCGCATAAACTCAATATCTCTGCCCGCAGGATCAGGCAGATTCCAGTCCTCGCGCTTTGCGCCCGGCACCACAGGGCATTCTTCGCTGCATCCCATCGTGATAATCATCTCCGGCTTTGTTTTTTCAATGGCGGAAGCAATGGATTTGGGACGGCGGAATGCCATGTCAATCCCCTTTTCTTTCATGGCTTCAACCATCACCGGATTGATTTTTTCTTCAGGATGACTGCCGCCGGACATAGCTTCGATTTTATCTCCGCCCAGATATTGTGCGAATCCCGCTGCCATCTGACTCCGGCAGGTGTTTCCGATGCAGGCAAACAGAATTTTTTTCCGATTCATCAGGGGCGTCAACAGATTTTTCACAGCTTTTTCTACTTCTTCACGCACCGTCGGGTGTTTTTCCATATCCCCCGGATGCTCAATTTTCCAATAGGTCAGGCTCCCGTCATAGCTTGCGCCGACCGCGTCAAAAAAATATTTTGCCGTGAGATGAAGTCCTTCAAACAGATTTTTGCCCTTTGTTGCGCCGACAGACAACATAAAGCCCCGCCGGGTTTTACGCAGGGGATCCGTGAGATTGAGTTTATACTTTCTTGCCCAAAGCGTCTGGGTTCGGTCAATCAGGGCTTTGAGTTGCGCGGTGGTATTATAAAAAAACACCGGCGTTGCCATGACCACGATCTCAGCTTCCCGAAGCAGGCAGTAAATCTCGTCCATATCGTCTTTGATGGGGCAAAAGCCTTTTTTTTCGCAGACAATATACTCTTTGCACGGGATAATATTTTTCTTATCCGCCTCAATTACGCAGGTTTGTGCGCCCAAGGCTTCGGCTTGTTTCATAAACTCTGAGACCAGAAACGCCGTATTTCCTTTTTTTCTGGGGCTTCCCTGCAATCCGAGTACCATCATAATGCTCAATCCTTAGCTATGACATGCGGTGCAAGTGGTGGGACCGGACTTTGCGCCCGCATTTTTCTTTTCATTATGACATTTGATGCACTGCTTGTTCATCACCTGTTTTTTTTCAAGCTTTCCGGCTGCTTTCATCTCATTGATGCCGCCAAGTTTTTTCGGAAAAACATCATGGCAGACTTTGCAGTCTTTCAATGTTTCCTGATGCAGACGATGAGGAAGTTTTACATCGCCTTTTTTTTCCACGGTGATAGTCAGTTTTTCAGGACCTTTGCCGGGTTCCGCAGGATTGTCCGCCGCAATAGAAAATGCCGCTATCATCACCACTGCCAACACTGCCGCCACTGCAATTTTTACGTTCATTTTTTCATCCTTTAAGTCTTTAAAATTCAAAGTGTTTGCTACCATAGCAAAAGAACGCTTAGAATGCAAGAGCGTTTGATTTTGAAATTGCTTTCAGATTGATTAGAAAAAAAGACTATGATATTATTAATGAACTCAAAACGATGGACAAGGAAGCGTATTTATGACATTCAAGCGAAACGCCTTATATTACGGAGATAACTTAAAGATTTTAAGGGATAAGGAATATATTCCCTCCGCCGGTGTTGATCTGATTTATCTTGATCCGCCGTTCAATTCCAACCGCAATTACAATGTTTTATTCAAAGATGAATCCGGGTTTGAAGCAGATGCTCAGATCGTTGCGTTTGAAGATACATGGCACTGGGATGATTCTGCCAGTGAAACGTATTACGAACTGATCCATAAATCGCCGCCCCATGTTTCAAAAATGATCGGCTCACTGAAGGATTTTATCGGCGCGAATCAGATGATGGCGTATATTGTGATGATGTCTGCCCGGCTTCTGGAACTTCATCGGGTCTTGAAACCCACCGGCAGCCTGTATCTGCACTGCGATCCGACCGTCAGCCATTATCTGAAAATTGTGCTGGATTC
>DYRC01000259.1:0-1814 GCA_020718925.1 Desulfonema limicola | reverse complement strand
CTCAAAGATATGTTCGGGCTTCATCCGAAAAAAGATTACGATCTGATCGGCGAGCCGGAAGACTTCGTATCCGCAAGGCAATTGGCGCAGGATGATCGGTATCAGTTCCAATGGTGGGCATTGTCGCTGGTTCAGGCAAAGCCCGTCGGCGGGGAACACGGCGGTAAAAAAGGCAAAAAGGGCAAAGACAGAGGCATTGACGGCATTATCACCTTCATTGACGATGCGGATGAAAAACCGAAAATCGTGATTGTTCAGGTAAAAAGCGGGAATGTGAAAAGCGGAGACATACGTGATTTAATCGGCACGGTTGAAACTCAGAATGCAGTTATGGGCGTGTTTATCACTTTGGAAGAATCTACAAAAGATATGCGGGCTGCCGCAGCCGATGCGGGCGTTTATTATTCGCCGGGCTGGGAAAAAGCATATCCGAAAATTCAGATATTCACCATTGAGGAACTGATGAACGGCGCATTGGTGAATATGCCGCCGATTCATGCAACCTTCAAAAGAGCAGAAAAAGAAAACGGCAAAGATTTTGACCAGTTGGGATTATAGGAGCGTTATGAAAAAAGCAAAAGACATTATGATTCCGCTTTATAACTATTTAAAGCAGAATAATACCTTGAAAGAAGCGGCAAATCTGCTGAGAACCACAAAAAGAAGCGACAACAGAGTCGGCGTGAAAGGGCTGCCGGTTTTGGATGAAAATGGAAAACTTATCGGGATGTTATCCATGAGAGATATTCTGAGAGCCGTATATCCTGAGTATATGTATCTGATGAATCTGGGCGAGTTTACCTGGGATGGCATGGTTGAAGATTTGGCAAAAAAAGCAGCCGATTATAAAGTATCGGATTATATGTCAAAAGATGTTATTACCGTAAGGGAAAATTGTCCTCTGATGGAGTGCGTGGATCGGCTTATCAAAAACAAGGTGCAACGGCTTCCGGTGATTGATAAAATCGGAAAAGTCGTGGGAATGCTGTATCATCGGGATATTTTTTATGCGATTGCAGGCGCCATGCTGGATGACACCCCAAAAGAGGTATCGGAATAATGATACAGATACTTGTCGGCGCGTCAGCAGCCAAAGAGATGGCTTTCTGGATAACGATGATTGTCTTTATTCTGACTTACGCAATGATCATCTACGATAAAATTCACAGAACCATTGTTGCGATTTTCGGGGCTTCGCTGCTTCTGATATTGGGCATTATTTCTCAGGAAGAGGCTTTTTTTTCAACGGAAATCGGCGTGGATTGGGATGTGATATTTCTGCTGATCAGTGTTACGATTGTGATTATCATCATCAAACCCACCGGCTTTTTCGAGTATATTGCCATCAGAAGCGCGAAGTTAGTCAAAGGCGAACCTATCGGAATTATGGCGATATTCTGCACCATATCAGCGGTGGTTTCTGCATTTTTGCCGAATAATGCAACAACGGTGATGCTGATCGGACCGGTTACGCTGCTGTTATGCGAGGCATTGAAAATTGACGGAATCCCGTTTCTGATTGCCGAAGCCATTGCGGCAAATATCGGCGGAACCGGCACACCCATCGGCGATCCTTCAATTATGATGATTGCCTCAAAATCCCAACTGAATCTTATGGCGTTTATCAAGCACGTTGATCCGCTGCTGATCATCATTCTGGTTGTCTATATCCTTACGCTCAGGTTTGTATTCAAAAAACGCTTGCAGACAAGCTGTGTGTTGAAGCAGCGGATCATGACGATGGATGAAAAGGCGGCGATAAAAAATCCGGCTTTATTGAAGAAATGCCTGACAATATTTGTGCTGACGCTGAT
>DYRC01000028.1:18267-22356 GCA_020718925.1 Desulfonema limicola | reverse complement strand
TATCAGACACAATAACCGGCTACTGCGGAGGCATGGGCATTGATGCACAGGACAAAGAACAGAAGCAATGCAGTTCGGTAACTCATATTTTGTTTATTTCCGATCTTCTAAAAAATCAAATGATTTCCACGCTCCGCCGCTCCGATGTTTTTCCGTTCTCCAAAGAGTACATTTTTCTGACAACCTTCAGCCGATTTTCAGCAAACAACTGGATACATTGCGGATAAAGCTGCCATTCCAACTCCAGTCCTTTTTTTTTCACGGTATCCAGAGTATCATCCGGCTCAATCGGAAATGATCTTTGTCCGATAATGGGTCCCGAATCCTCGCCGTAGTCAATAAAATGAACCGTGCAGCCTCCGATTTTACAGCCGTAGCGGAAAGTATCACCATATCCGTCAGTCCCGGGAAACGCAGGCAAGAGCGCGGGATGGATGTTCATAATTCGCGGATGCTCTGAATCGGTATTGACGCGGTCAATGAAATACGGCGTCAGATTTCTCAAAAATCCGGCTAATATCAGCAGATCAAACGGATAAGACGCCATCTGATTTAATAGTTTCCGTTCCGCAATCGCACGGGTCATCACAAACGCTCTTGCTTTTTCAGACGGAATATTTCCTTGAAACAGAGATTGTCTGGAAAGAAGTTCATTGATATCCGCATCTTCAGGCATTGAAAGCCTGCCGGTTTTGAACTCGCGGATAATTTCGGCATAATCCGTGATAAAAGTCGGAATGCCATGTTTTTTTGCCCGCTCAAGCCCGTAAGCCTTCGGATTATCAGAACCGACAAAAACCATCTGTCCGTTTATCCTGCCGGACTCGCACGCGTCAATAACTGCCTGAAGATTGGTGCCGCCGCCGGAAATCAGTGCGCCGATACGAATGTTGTTCACATCTCCCCCTTATCGCTGATGACCTCACAAAAGAGTTTGTATTTCGATTGTCATTATGTTAAATTTCATCATACAGGATTATGGGTGATAGGACAAGTGTGATCCTATCGTAGTGATTGAATATTAATGTCAAACGAAAGGTTAAAAAATGGAAAGATTGCAGATAAGAAACTTCCTGAATATCAAAGAAGCAGATATTGATGTGGGCAAGATAAATCTCATCATCGGACCGCAGGCAAGCGGTAAAAGTATTATTGCCAAATTGCTGTATTTTTTTCATGATTTTCTTTCAAATACATATATTAATCCAATAAATGAAACAAATACGCAAATTAAAAAAAGAGGGTTACACGAATTTATACAGTATTTTCCCAAATATGCTTGGAGAGAGCAAGAATTCAGTATTATCTTTCTGGCTGATGATATTGAAGTATCAATTACACATAAAAAAAACAAAAACGGAGAAGTAAAGACGAGTTTAGATTATTCAAAAATTTTGGTGAATTTGCATAGAAAGCTCAATTTAAATAAGAAAAAAAAGAGTATAGATGAAATGAAAAATGATATGATATCTGAATATGTTTCCAATAAAGATTACATTGCCAAGACCGAATTTGCGGATAGTTTTCGAGAAACAATCTTCATTCCGGCAGGTCGTTCTTTCTTTGCAAATATTCAAAAAAATATTTTTTCTTTTTTATCAAGTAAGATAGATATAGATCCTTTTGTAAAAAAGTTTGGCTCTAACTATGAAATAGCAAAACGATATTATGAACACTATTTTCATTC
This sequence comes from Desulfonema limicola, assembly GCA_020718925.1. Classification (GTDB taxonomy): domain Bacteria; phylum Desulfobacterota; class Desulfobacteria; order Desulfobacterales; family DYRC01; genus DYRC01. The sequence goes on along the minus strand of DYRC01000028.1, from coordinate 20,669 downwards.
AAACGATAAATATATATCTGTATATTCAATACTTCAATTATATTATGAATGTTTTGATTTACATTATTCAACGGATAAAGAATTATCAATAGAAGCATCGCTAAAAAACAAACTAAAACATATTATCGAACCGATTATAATGGGAAAATATAAATATGAAAAAGGCGAAGACTGGATAGAATATGAAAGTAAAAAAATCAATCTTGCTAATGCTTCTTCAGGACAGCAGGAAGCATTGCCTATGCTTATTACTATGTTATTTTCTTCACTTCTGCAATATTTATTTTTTGTGATAGAAGAACCGGAGGCACATCTTTTCCCTGTGTCTCAGAAGCATATTATTTCCCTTATCGCTCTTATTTATAATAAAAAAGCACATGATTTCGTTCTCACAACCCACAGCCCGTATATTCTGACAGCCATCAACAATGCGATCATGGCATCCGAAGTTGCCAAAAAGGCAGGCAAAGAGGCTGTAAATAAAATTATGGACTTGGATTATTCGATAAAATATGAAGATGTCAGGGCATATACCATCAGAGACGGGATAGTTGAAAGCATCATGGATGAAGAATCAAGATTGATCGGCGCAAGCGTTATTGATTCCGTATCTGATGAATTTGATAATGTATTTGATTCGCTGATTAATCTTCAGATGGAGCAATAAAGATGAATTTTGAAAAATGCTCCGAAGAAAACAGAAACAAAGTTATTTCAGTCAGTGAAAATAGAAGAACATTTGTAATAAAAAATGGTGATGCAAAACTTGTGAACAAAGTCGAGGTTGACGGATGCCTGATTGATGGTGATAGAAAAAAGTGCGATTATCTGTTTGAGATAGATAAGCCTATGACTTTAATAATTTATGTAGAACTTAAAGGAAAAGACATTGAACATGCTTACGATCAATTAGCTGCAACTATCGGATATTGTAAGAACCGACATAATAAGTTGCAAAAACAGTGTTATATCGTAGCATCGCGTGTACCGAAATCCGGTCCGAAAATTCAGATATTGAAACAGAAAATGGCAAGAGAATATAAAATTCAAATGTTTGTACATACTCAGAAAGCAGAAATTAAAATATAATGAACCACAATGAAATATACCCAATATTTCAACCCGATAAACATATCGTGGTTAAGGAAGGAGACAGTCTTGCCGAACTGAAACTGCTTCCTTCCGATACGTTTAAATTGGCGGTTTCATCACCGCCTTATAATATCGGCAAAGAATACGAAAAACAGGTAGGGCTTCAGCATTACCTTGACTGGCAGCGCGAAATCATAGCAGAACTGTATCGGATTATCCGCGACAACGGCAGCATTGCTTGGCAGGTCGGCAATTATGTCGAGGGTGGTGAGGTTTTTCCCCTTGATATTTATTTCTATCCGATCTTCAAATCACTCGGAATGCAGTTAAGAAACAGAATTGTATGGCATTTTGATCACGGACTTCATGCTTCCAAGCGGTTTTCAGGTCGGTATGAAGTTCTGCTGTGGTTCACAAAAACTGAAAAATACACCTTCAATCTTGATTCTGTCAGAGTCCCGTCAAAATATCCGGGGAAAAGACATTATAAAGGTAATAAAATCGGACAACTGAGCGGAAATCCGCTGGGGAAAAATCCCTCAGATTATTGGACATTGATGTGTCAGGAATGGGAAAACGGAATAATCGAAATACCGAATGTGAAATCCAACCACCCGGAAAAGACCATACACCCTTGTCAGTTTCCGATTGAACTGATTGAACGGTGTGTTCTGGCTCTTACGGATGAGGATGATTGGGTAATTGATCCTTTCGGGGGCGTAGGCTCAACTCTGATAGCTGTAATGAGACATCATCGCAGAGGGATGGTTATTGATCGTGATCCGAACTACATCAGGCTTACCCATCAGAGAATCATTGATTTTCAGAATGGTACTTTGAAGATGCGTCCGTTAGGAAAGCCGGTACATCAACCGACAGGGAAAGAAAAGATTTCGCAGATTCCGGCAGAATGGCTTGATAAAAAGCAGGAAAACCTGATTTGAACATCAGAAATTGATATTCCTATTCTTTGACGCATAAAAAATATGTATCTATACTACTGTTTTTTATGCTATAAAAAAGCTTACGAACCTGATGTGTTTCCGGGTTATCTGACTTTAATCCTAAAGACAGAAAGGATGGTAAAAGTTATGTATTCTATACGACAAACGCAGGATGTGAAAAATGGTATGATTACGGTAGTTTTACCTCCTCATTTTAATGCCAAACGGGTGAATATTATTATTTTTCCAATCAAAGAAGAAACGGATCGGAAAATATCGGAAAACTTACAAGATTTACTTCTTACGGCTCCGACATTATCGGATAACGAATTGCAGGAATTTGAAACTATCAGGGAGTGGATGAAT
>DYRC01000028.1:16458-18167 GCA_020718925.1 Desulfonema limicola | reverse complement strand
AATCAAAAAAAGCTATTTTCCAAAGGAGTACAAGACCTTGAAGCAAAGATTTTTTTTCATAATCATCACGCTTTTGATATGTTGTTTTGCCGGTTCCGGTATAGCGGCTGACCCGTCAAAAGTTCTGATTCTTCCGTTCACCATTCATGCGGAAAAAGACCTGTCTTTTCTCAAAGACGGCATTTCCGACATGCTTTCGACCCGGCTTGCCCGCGATGAGATGAGCGTGTTAAGCCGTGAAGAAACCTTGAAAGCATCCGGGCAGATTTCAGGTGCTGTTACCGAAAAGCTTGCCGTGTCATTGGCGGAACAATTTTCAACAGATTATGTTGCTTATGGCAGCGTAACGGTGTTGGGCGATACCATCAGCACAGACGCCAAATTTTATGATCTGAAGCAGAAAAAAAATATCGTTATTTTTCATCAGACCGGCAAAAACACCGGAGATGTGATTTCGCATATCAATCTGTTTGCCGCTCAGATCAACACCGTGCTGTTTCCACCTGAAACGCCGACACCGGCTGTTGCCGCAGCCAAGCCAGCATCGGAGAAAAGCGAAGATGAAAGCCGCAGGAACCCCGAAGCGCTTTGGAATGAACGGGGAATGGGCGTCAATAAGGCGACTCAGCCGACCAAGCCGCCGTCTGCGGAATCAGCGGTGATTCCTGCGCCCGGTAATGCCGAAGAGATGTGGAAAAGCCCTATATTTAAAAATGAAATTCGCAGTATGTCCGTAGGCGATGTGGATGGTGATGGGAAAAACGAGATTGTTTTTGTAAGCGATAAGAATGTGTTTATCTATCGCTATACCAACGGCGTTTTCGCAAAAGTCAGGGAAATCAACGGCGCTGTCGGGGATACGATTCTGGGCGTTGATGTGGCGGACATCAACGGCAACGGAAAAGCGGAGATTTTTGTTACGGTGTTAAACCAAAACAATGATATATTAAGTTCTTATGTTTTGGAATCGGACGGAACCCGCTTCAACAGAATCGCAGAACGGCAAAAATGGTATTACAAAGTAATCGATGTTCCCGGAAAAGGAAAAATGCTGATGGGACAAAAGCGGGGCATGAAAGATATTTTTATGACGGGTATTTATCAACTCCGCTGGGATGGCAGGGAATATGTTTCTTTTCGGGAACAGGGAATGCCTTCGGAAGTCAATGTGTTCGGCTTTGCTTACGGCGATGTGGCAAATACCGGCAGGGAAATGACAATGGCGTTTACCCGGAACGAACTTCTGCGCCTGCTGGATAAAGACGGCAAAGAAGAATGGCGGAGCGTAGAGCCTTATGGCGGAAGTGCGGTTTATCTGGAATATAGCGGCGATTTTTCAGGGCGCATCGGCAATACAAAGGAAAAAAATCATTATTATCTGCCGCAGCGCATTCTGATTCGGGATATAGACAAAGACAAAAAAACCGAAGTCCTTGTTGCCAAGAACACAGATACCACCAATCGGGTTTTTTCAAGGTTCCGGATGTTCAAAAGCGGGTATATTGCATGTCTGACATGGGATAATGTGAGTATGTCTGAAAAATGGAAAACCAAAGAAATTTCAGGACATATCACGGATTATGTTCTTGCGGATATAAATAACGACGGCAAAGACGAACTCGTATTTTCGGTCGTGGCAAGGGTCGGCTCTGCTTTCGGAGATGCGAAAAGTTTTCTTGTAGGGCAGAAACTGCCGTGAAAATAAATGA
>DYRC01000028.1:0-16358 GCA_020718925.1 Desulfonema limicola | reverse complement strand
TTCGGAGATGCGAAAAGTTTTCTTGTAGGGCAGAAACTGCCGTGAAAATAAATGATTAACCCAAAGGAGAAGGTCTATGAAAAAAACAGTTGTGGCGATGATAGCGTTTTGTTTCCTTGCCGGATGCGCGTTTGACGCTCCGCAATCCAAGTCTGCTCCGTTAGGAACAGAAATCGCGATTCCCAAAGACAAGCAGACGGTGTTGGGGCTTTATGCAAGTTCCAAAGAAGCTTATGCAAAATGGAAGGCTGATCCGAGTGTAAAGATTCTGGATTGCCGAACGCCGGAGGAGTATATCTATGTCGGTCATGCACCGATGGCACACAATATTCCCAGCAAATTCACGGAATATAAGTTAGATGCTAAAAAGCATCCGGTAATGAAGGATAATCCGAATTTTGTTGTGGAAGTGAAAAAGAAATTCAATTCGACAGATACGATTTATATCACCTGCCGCTCCGGCGGACGCAGTGCCATGTCGGTCAACAAACTTGCCGAAGCAGGCTTTAAAACTGTGTATAATATCACAGACGGATTTGAAGGCGATGCCATCAAAGACCCGGCAAGTTCTCTGCATGGGAAACGGGTGAAAGACGGATGGAAAAATTCCGATCTGCCTTGGACGTATGAGATTGATCCGCAATTGGCATATCTTCCCGCAGGCAACTAATACCAAAACTCACCTACCCCCCCGGCCCCCTTCACTGAAAGGGAAGGGGGGAGAGACATCATCAGTACTCCCCTCTCCTTTCAGGGGAGGGGCTGGGGGAGGGGTGCTATACGGAATTTGATAAAAAAAATGAGTTATCACGATATGGAAATGATTCGGGCAGCAGATTGTCTGCTGAGAGTTAAGCATATCCGGGCGGAGAAAAAAAGCCCTGTTCTTGTTTTTCTCCATGAAGGACTGGGCTGCATTGAGCTATGGCGCGATTTTCCGCAGCAGTTGTGCGACATGCTGAAGCTGCCGGGGCTGATCTATGAGCGTAAAGGCTATGGCGGATCGGATAAATTCACCGGAAGATGGGCTAAGGATTATCTGGAAACAGAAGCGCGGATGTATTTGCCGGAAGTTTTAAACGCCTGCGGCATCCGGGATGCCATTTTAATCGGACACAGCGATGGCGGCTCTGTTGCGCTGATTGGCGCGGCACTTTACAAAGAAATTATCCGGGCGGTTATCACGGAAGCCGCGCATATTTTTGTCGAGGATATTACGCTTGACGGCATCCGCAGAACCGTTAAAGCTTTTGAAACGACCCATCTGAAGGAAAAGCTTGCCCGCTATCATGCTGATAACACACAAACTGCATTTTGGCGATGGGCAGATACCTGGCTTGCCCCGGATTTTCGGGATTGGAATATCGAAGCATATCTGCCGCAAATTACCTGTCCGCTTCTGCTGATTCAGGGTGAAGATGACGAATACGCCACCATCGCACAGGTGGAAGGCATTGCCGCCGGGGTATCAGGTCCGGTTGACACAAAACTGATTCCCGGCAGCGCTCATGTGCCTCATGTTCAGGCGCGGGAAAGCGTAGAGAAAGAGATGCTCCGATTTATTTCTACTCTCCTGATTCCAAAATCGTAGCCGTATCAATTTCTTCAACATAATACCAGCCTAATGAGCGGATTTTTTGGAAAATAATCAGCCGGGAACGTCCGTTCTTCCATGACTCTACCAGCCCGGAAGCATTTCGCACCACTTCCTGCACCACTTCTTTTACCGGAAATGGTTTCAGTTCCAGCTTTGAATCCGCGGAAGCTTCTATTTTTACTCCCAATTGGCTTGATCCGACAATAATTCCTCCTTTATTATCCAGCAGAAAGCTCTCAACCACGCCGATGGCTTTGGGACGGGTCAGATTCTCCCGGATAATGTTGTCCAGCGTAACATCCGCGCCGACCACGCCATAAAACTGCCCATCTTTATTATACAGCGAAGTAACACAGGCTAAAACCCTTCCCATGCCTGACTTATCAATATAAGGTTTTTCCCAATATACCGCAGTCTTACGCGCTCCGAGTTTATACCATGGGCGCTTTCGGGGATCAAAATCTTCCCTGTAGCTCTTGCCCGGGTAGGAATACATCAGACCTCGTTCAAGCCCGATATATGCCCAGCAGATAGGCAGTCCGTGAATGGTCAGCAGCCGCCGTACTTCTTCTTTGGATGCCGGAGTAAAGGTGTTTCGGCTGTCCAGCAGCATTTTTCTGAAATTATGCCGGAGCGGGGCAAGCTTCTGTAAGACGGGCAGCATGTCCTGAGATCGCACCCCCGGCGCAAGTTTTGCCACCGGATAGTCAATGCTTACGTTCCTGTTATATAGTGAGGAATATTCCAGATCCGGCGGCGCTTTTTCAGGGTGTTCAAAATCCGCCCCCCAATAAAATCGCTCATTATTCGGCGGCGCATCCTGAATCAGATACATGACCTGATTGGCAAGATTGGCAAGCAGTCCTTCAAGGCGCATGAAATGGCTGTCAATATAATGCGTATGCGTTGAGATGTCGGAGAGCAGGTGCGTCAGTTTTTTCTCTCTGATCTGGGCGGCTTTGAGATTTGCCTGTTGCTGGTGCAGACTTCCGATGGTTATCGCAGAAGAGAGCAGCAGAACAGAAAGAATAATAATCAGCGTGGCATAGCGATACTTGTTCATCAGACGCCACAGCTTTCGGGGAAAATTATCCGGCAGTTGGGATACTTCATCGCCTCTTAAAAAACAGCGCACATCTTCAGAGAGTGCTGCCACATTCGGATAGCGGTCTTGGGGTGAAAAAGAGGTGGCTTTTCGGATAATGGCTTTGAGTTCCGGGGCTATTTTTTTCTCCGGCACAATGTGAATTGCCTGATTTAAAATCCCTTCTTCAGCCCATTTGAGTTTTTTTGCCATATTGCCCGGACGCGCAGGTTTGAGCGTTACCAATTCATACAGAATAACGCCCAATGAAAATAAATCGCTTTCAGCACCCACTTCCGGCAGCCCTTTGGCTTGTTCGGGCGACATATAGCCCGGCGTTCCGACCACTGTTCCTGTGTCTGTTATCGGTTCAGGCGGATTTCGGATGATTTTGGCAATGCCCCAGTCCATGACATAAACTTCGCCGTAATCGCCGACCATGATGTTAGACGGCTTGAGGTCTCTGTGAATGACGCCCTTGCGATGCGCGTAAACAATGCCATCGCAGGCTTTGAGAAAATACTCCAGCCGGGAGCGCAGCATCAGATCCGATCCGATTTCCGGTTCGGATTTTTTTTCATAGCTGTTTCTGGCTTTGACAATGATGTCTGCCAGCGTTTTTCCGCGAATCAGCTTCATCACAAACGACACATTGCGATGATGTTTATCCGGCTGTTTGACCGTATAAAGCGGAACAATATTGGGATGATCAAGCTGGGCGGTGATTTGCGCCTCTCTTAAAAAAAAGCTCAGGGCAGCAGGAGAAGCAGCTTCTTCTTTGAGAATTTTGAGCGCGACTTTGCGAAGGAGCCGGCTGTCTTTCGCCAGCAGAACCTCGCCCATTCCGCCTTCGCCGATAGTTCCCAACTCAATATACGGCTCGCCAGCCCCGCCGGATAAAAAAACCTCTTCGGACAGATCGATCATTTCAACCGTATCATCTGTGATGGCAACCATCTGCTTTTTTTTATCGGTTTTTTCCGAATTTCCGGGAGGATATATTTTAAATACATGCCTGCATGTTGAGCAGCGGAGATTAGAGCCTCCGGGTCTGATAAAATCATCTTTCAGATTATATGCAGTCTGACATTTTTCGCATTTGACAATCATGAAAATTCCCCTTCTTCTTACGGTAAGCCATACTGAAAGAGGCTTTTTATAAAATTATTTCAACTGAAAAGCAACAGAAAGAACTTGGGAATGTGAAATCCTTATCTTGAAAGAAAAAGAATTTTGAGGTAAAAGAATATTATACCCTAATCTTTTTCGGGAACACCTGACGCAATGAACAGCACGATGAAAAGTACGGATTTTTCCGATAAAAAACAGTTTGTGTATGTCAAAGAAAGCGTATTGCGCTTTTTTCTGAACACCTACAAGCTTCAATTGGCTGCGTCCGAACAAGACCTTGGAAAATTTATATATATAGAATCACAGACTTATGGTCAGACTGAAACGTATGAACTTCAGGTACGCCGGGATGATAAATGGATGTCCCGCAGAATGGGCATCGCGCCGTTAGGCGATGGAACAGGCAGTAAGAGCAAGTGTTTCAAGGTATTTTATGACGATATTCTGGTGGTCAAAATTCCGCCTTCTCCGATCAGGGATTTTGAAAAATATATTGAAGGCATTCATGCGGAAAGAAGAATCGCAAAGCATCTCATGCCGGATATTGAATGTATATTCCCCAGCATATCTGCGTTGTTGAAAAAAATTCCCCCGTTTTGTTCCGAGTCGGATATTTTCCCGGAAGACCTTGAGCAGAAATATATCGAATCTCTCAGGCAAGATACGTTTTCTCAGCAATTTCTGAAAATCGGCGATACCTTTGCCTTTTTTATGAGCTTGTCAAAGCATTCTTTCTTCAGTACGGTCTTGGAAAACATGCACGACCGGAAAAACAAATTCCGTGAAGAAGTTCTGGAGCAGTCCGATATTTTATGGGACGCCCTGACGTTTGAGGAAAAATACGGTGCGGATAAAAGCACGTTATTTTTCAACATCAGCGATGTTTATACCGCTTATGAAAAAAATGTGACGGTTTTAGCCAAAAAACATAATATTTTAAGTATTCCGATATATAAAAAGAAAGAATGGTTCCTGCTTCAATTGGCTGAAACCGATTTTCAGAAAGAAGAAAACCTGATCCCGCCTCAGGAGTTAAGCGAGATATTCAGGCAGATGCCGCCGGATGATAAGAAGGTGATAGAACAATATCGGAAAACCATGACCGAATACGTCTATCACAGAAGCTTTGAGCAAAATAAAACCAAAGCCAAAGCCATTACCAAAAATATTCTGAGGCTGTTGGCAGTGATGAACACCAAGGGTGTGGCGATACGCGATTTGAAACCGGATAATATTTTCGTTATCGGCGATTCGCGTTTTGCTGAGTTTTCAATGGGGCTGATAGATTTTGAAACAGCGATGCTGCTCAGACCATATCAGGATGAGGATATTTTGCAGCCGATGATGGCAGGCACCCCTTCGTATGCAACGCCTTCGCATTTATTTAAAAATGAGGTGTTGACAGAGCTGCTCACGGATCTGCCCCGCGTGATGCACCATCAGGATTGGTATGCCATGATGGTGATGATATATCATACGATTACCGGAGATCGTCTGTTTGATGAAACCCGGAAGATGCTCCCCAAAATCGGAAAAATCGTCCACAATCCTCTGCCTGACGGCATGACTATACAGAAATTCTTCAAATATTGCAGCCGTACATTTTGGCAGAGCGCACAGCAGGAATTTTTCCAGAAAATCAAAACCCACCGACAGATGCTTGATGTCGTTGAAATTTCTATCCCCGAAGGCTTTCGTACCCTTCTTCAACAGGAAGTCAGCAGATTTAAAACAAATCTGGCGTCAGTCATCCGATCTCATATCCGATCTCAGAATATTTTCAAGAGCGAAAAAAGCTGTCAGGATTTGCTCAGGGCTTCTCATAAAATGATCCGGCAATCCCGCATCAACTGGGAAAAAGGCGTCAATGTTCCCCAATCTCAGCCTGCTATCCGGCTCAGAATCATCAGCTTTTTACAAAAACTGGAAGAATTGAAATCTGAATATAACGAAAAAAATCGGTATAAAGAATTGTTGAATAAAGAAAATCCTCAGATATCGGTGTATGATCTTCTGAGCTTTATGTTTGAAGTGGTGAACACGACCATGTATAAGCCGGAGTGGGATGATACGGAAAGCATCTGTGATACGGAGCTTGATATTACGGATCAGGTTTCTTATGAAAAAACCATTTCTGTCGAAGAAATCTCAACAGAAGAAACCATGTCGTATGAGAAAACGATTCCTGAATCTGAATAACAGATCATCCCGGAAATGAATTTCCGGGCTATTATATTCCGTCCCTACAGGACTGTAAACCTGTCCCGTAGGGACTGCCGATAATAGCATGGCAATTTATTGCCATGTACAGAAGTTTAACGTTTGGAGAACTGGAAACGGGCGCGGGCAGATCTCTGACCGTATTTTTTCCGCTCTTTGATTCTCGGATCGCGTCTGACAAATCCGGCTTTTTTCAACACAGAGCGTAATTCCGGATCAGCTAAAATCAGCGCACGGGTAATGCCATGTCGAATTGCGCCGACCTGTCCTGCAATGCCGCCGCCTTTGACCGTAACTTTCACATCGAAACTGCCAATCAGATTGGTCAGGGTCAGGGGCTGAAGCATAACGGTCTTAGATGATTCTGTTGGAAAATATACCTCTGCCGGACGGTCATTTACGACCACTTTGCCGGTGCCGGGCATCAGCCACGTTCTTGCAATGGCGGTTTTCCGTCTTCCCGTTGCGTAATATGTCTTTTCTTTTTGCATCGCATGTCCTCAATTATGATAATTTGAGAATTTCAGGGTTCTGAGCCGTGTGCGGATGCTTGTCTCCGACATACACTCTCAATTTTTTAAACAACTGTCTTCCCAGCTTGTTTTTAGGCAACATACCTTTTACGGCAAACATGATAATATCTTCAGGTCTTTTTGCCAAAAGCTCTTTTGCCGTTATGGTCTTGAGACCGCCCATATAGCCGCTATGCCGGTAATAGCATTTCTGCTCCAGCTTTTTGCCGGTAAACGCAATTTTTTCCGCATTGATAACAATCACACTGTCCCCGGTGTCTGCATGAGGCGTATAGAGGGGATTATGTTTGCCCCGGATTCGGGCAGCCACAGCGCTTGCCAATCTGCCAAGAATTGCTCCCTGGGCATCTACCACCACCCACTTTTCGGCATTATCCGCCTTGTTCGCACTGTATGTATATTTTTTCACGGTGTCACTCCTTGCTTCACATCTGTAATCCGTTATTTTAAATTAAAAAAGCGTCCCGTGTCAAGAAAAAAATCAGAAAAATGAAAAGCCGAGCGAACAATATCGTCCGGCTGTGTTGCGTTTGAATCAGGTCGAGATTTTATCAACCATCATCTGAGAAGGAGATTTCAGATACACTATCTTATCTCCAATCGCTGTCATCTATATTGTTTTCCCAAACATCATCTGACGGATCGGATTTTCTGCTTACCGATAACGACTGACGGTGTGCCTCTTCTGAAAGGAAATTTTTATTGATTTTGAACAGATATTCTTTCAACGCTTCAATGGTAGTGGTTCTTTTAAAACTGAACTCAGACGATCCTCTTGTTGAAAAAATGATATACAGCAAAACGGTATAGGCAAAAACAGCGATTACCGCAAAAAATCGGCAATATACGCCAATCGGCGCAAGAATCAGCACAATCAGCCAATGAAAGAAAATGATTTTTTCAGAATGCAGCAGAATCGGAAAATCCCGATACCGGCAAATCACCGCCAGCCCGCTTAAATTCCATCCGTACAGCGACACAAATGCGTGCAGTTTGAGCAGAAACTTCGATGCCTGCGGCGTATAATACGCAGGAAAAAATTCCAGAATAATATAAGCAATTCCGGTAATTGCCGTGAACAGCAAAAACACCATGCCGGAGAGTAAAAAATTTTTCTGCTGAACATGAACGCCTAATGTCTTGAAAAGGTAGAGAATTAAAATAACCGCCATTGTCAGAATCGTTGTGATGACCACCTGCCATGCCAATTGTTCAGCCATGATGAATCCGAAAAATGTGATAACGCCAAGCGTAACTGCCCAGAAACTCACATTTTTCAGAATATGGATCAGTCTGTTCATTTCCTCTTTCATCAAAGAAAACATGACCGACATGCTGATCAGCGATAATGGAAATGAAAATCCCAGAAAAAACGTGTCCAGTTGAAGTTTGCGGATGGTGATGAGTTTAAGATATTCATTGTTTAAAATCACCATTGCTGACATCACCAGCCCGATAGACAGGCATAACAACGAGGCTTGATGAAATTTTTCATGCACCGGCGCAGATGATTTGAAGAAATTGATCGGAAAAACCGAGAATTTTTCAATTCTGACGCTCTCGACAATGAGCGCGAGTACAACCGCAATCATCATCGCAGGAATATATATTTTCAAAAAAGCAGCTATCGCATACGCCATCGCCAACACACAGAAAGCCATGACTCTTACAGATGCTTTGTAAACATTTTCAGTGTAATACAGCACGATAGTCCCGCCGCTGCACAAATTGAAGAGAAAAATATGCAGCCGTTCAAAATTGAAATCAGAACCGTTCGGAACAAACAGGTGTAAAAAGCCGAAAAACAACGCGGTTGACATCAGCACCATCAATGTTGATCTGAGTCGGATTCCCATGATTAATAACCCCTCCCCTGCCCCTCCCCGAAACGGAGAGGGGTTATCAGATACTTCAATTCGTTATATTCATTCATAACAAGGGCTGCAAACCTATTGAAAAAGCGGAAAATCTCTTGGCGCAAAAGCATCGTATTCCGGTGCCATGCTGAAGAAATTTTTGTCAAATACCGGCTTTCCATCCGCGCCCATCGTGATGTTTCCAGATTGTCCGAGCGGGAACATGCTCTGAATCCTCACAGGTCCGGATGCCCCGATTTCCACGCAATGAGCATAGGTTGAGCGAGACGCAAACGGCATGGTATGAACAACGCCGATCAGATCATGTTTATAGTCAATGGTTCCGCGCTTATCATTGCCCCAAGGCAGAGTTCCCAGCTTGGCAATCGCGTTGTTCAGGGCGGCTGTAATGATGTCATTTGCCGTCTGAGGTGCTTTCGGGTCTGAAAGATTTTGAAACCAGTTATATTTGTTGACAATTCCGGATGATGCACCTTTTAGTGAGTGAAGCATGACATTGAACAGCACGGTCATATTCTGAGTTTTGTAAGAATCGCCCAATTCATCTTCAAATGTCAGGCGAATCGCTTCCCGAATCCATGCGTCTGTCAACATCCATTCATTGGCACGATCCTTGCCCGAAGCCCACTGACTGGCTCCGCCTGCTACAAAATGTCCGTCCCAGCTTCTTAATAATGACAGAAGCGACATGCGCTCATCGCTTGAACTGACCGGATCCACTGCCGCCTGAACCGCATCGGAAAAATATTTTTCTACAAATTTCCACGGATTTCCGCCAAGTCCGATAGAATCGGTTGCGGCAATATCCAATGCCAAATCTCTTAACTGCTCAAATGTGAGTTTGTCGTGGGAAGACAGATACTCATCTATGACATGCGCCCGGTGAAAGGGTCCGAAAAAGTAAGACGGATTATTTGAAGAATTGGCATAACTGCCGCTGGTTTTATTATTCCAGCCTCCGTAAAATCCGCGAGTGGTATTGCGATCTGTTGACCGAGGCTTTAAGACTGCCGCATCCCATTCCATAACCGGTGCGCCCGGTAAAAATCCCTGGGGAAAACGATAATCCGCAGCAGTACGGAGCGGGTCTCTGCCGGACATCCAATAGGCAATGTTTCCCTCTTTGTCCGCATAGCAGAAATGCTGGCTTACGCCGACGTTTTCAATCGCTTTTCCGAAATCATCCATATTCTGAGCGCGGGCAATATCCAGATATGCCTTCGTTGTCTGAAATTCATAGCCTGAATTTGCGTATTTCCAAGATACAATCGGATTGGTCGCACTCGGAATGTATGTAGAAGGATTGTAGGGCATGGGATTGATGATTGCCCCGTGAGAACTGCGATATATCGGCAACTGCACAGACGCGGCTCCGGCAACTTTGATAGTTTCCGTGCGATGCAGTTTTACCGCATCAGGAGATTCCAGATAATAATCCGCGCTGTGAGCATGACCGACCTGCATAGACCATGCGTGATGCGGCGTGCGTCCGATAACGATACCGGGGATTCCGGGAACCGCCATCCCGGAAATATTGAGATCAGCCGCCCGGACAGAGCCTTCCATCACAATTGAGGGCGTGGAAAAACCCATCTGAGGACCTGAATAAATGATCGGGTTGCCGCTGGCGGTTTTTTGTCCGGATACGGTCCACGCATAGCTGCCCATTTTCACATAAGCATTGATTTCTTTCAGATTTTCCATCACGGATGTCTGCGTTTCAAGGATCGCATCCGCTGCTTCGCTGATATCGTCAACCGCCGGAAGGCTGTCATCTGCCTCTGCCCTTGTCTGAGCAGCGCGGGGTTTGAACGAAATATAGCTCAACGCTTCCGGATCATTTGTCCAGCGTAAATCATCAAACATTGCCTGAGCGTCTTTGGGAAACTTTAAGGACAGCACGGCATACAGCTTTGCATTATTCAACTGCTCCTGATTTTCATAACCTTCGGGATTGAAATTTCTGAGCATCAGGCTTTCCCATGCCAACACATCTGACACGCTCCAATCTTCAGGAATAAACTCAACGCCCAGTTTGGCACCGATGGCTGCAAATTCAAACGGAAGCAGGGATTTGTCTTTGCGGATTTCGGCAATGCGCCGATTAAACCCTGCCACATACGCGGTAATCACATTCTGACTCTCTTTATCCAGCGCGTCAAATCCGGCTTGCAATTCCTGATCCGAATAGCCCATAGTCCGCATGAACATATCGGTTGGCAGTTGAGATGAACCGAAAATTTCGGCAAGCCGTCCGCGGGCTGATCGCCGATACTTTTCAGTCTGCCATAAACGGTCTGTGGCAACCGCATAGCCCATTGCTTCAAAAATGTTGTAATATGTGGCATCCTTTGTCCCGCTGATAAACCATACGCCTTTGGCATCGCGGGTAACGTCAACTGTTGTTTTTATTTCAGGTATCGGCGTACATTCATCATCTGAAGACGAACACCCGGTCAGCGCAATCAGCAGCAGCGCAATAACAAAAAACATTCCCCAATTCTTTTTGTGCATCTCTATCTCTCCTTTTAAGTATGGTAAAAACAGGGTTAATATTATATTCGGGCTTTGTATGGAAATCAACTGAAATAAAACGCATCTTGAAATTTCTATTCTGATACCAAATCGCTTTCAAACCCACCTAACCCCCCGGCCCCCTTCCCTGAAAGGGAAGGGGGAGACGTCATCACTACTCCCCTCTCCTTTCAGGGGAGGGGCCGGGGGAGGGGTGCTTTGATAGCGAATCAGTATGAAACAGATGTCTGATTACAGAATCTTTAATTGCGCCTTGACAGTTTGCCCGCATCGTAATAAAAAACATCTGACTTTTCTCAGAAGGGATGTTTATGCTGATTCACATTAATCCGAATAATCCTCAGGAGCGGCTGATAAAAAAAGTCGCGGAAATATTGAAAGACGGCGGCGTGATTGCGTATCCGACCGATACGCATTACGGCATCGGCTGCGATATTATGAATAAAAAAGCCATAGAAACCGTGTATCAGTTAAAGCAGAGAGAGAACAAGCAGCCGTTCAGCTTTATCTGCGCGGATTTAAAAGACATCAGCGATTATGCCAAAGTTTCCAATTATGCGTATAAAACCATGAAACGGCTGCTGCCGGGTCCTTATACCTTTATTCTGGAAGGCTCGAAATTAGTGCCGAAAATCATGCTGACCAAACGCAGAACCGCAGGCATCCGGGTTCCGGCACACAATATCAGCCTTGCGCTGGTAAAAGAACTCGGAAATCCGATCATCTCCACCAGTGCCACCACGCCGGATGGCGAAGTATTTGAAGAAGCATCGTTTATCGAAGAATATTACGGACGCCGGATGGATGCGGTCATTGATGGCGGTCCGGTGTCCGGTCAGCCTTCCAGCGTTATTTCTCTGATTGACGACACCCCGGAAGTGATTCGTAAAGGTGCGGGCGATGTGAGCGCGTTTGAATAAAGATTTCCTGATTTTTATATTGCATAATCCTTTGAATAGCGATACAAATTCAGGTTTGAAGATGATTAAAATTCCATACAACAACTCTGAGATGATATAATGACACAGGATAAAATTCTTTTGGATCACGGCAGCGGTGGGAAAATGTCTCATCGCCTGATTTCTGAAATCATGCTGCCTTTGTTTGACAATCCTACGCTATCCCGCATGGATGACAGCGCGGTATTGGATATTCGGGGCAAGCGGTTTGCATTTTCCACAGATTCTTTTGTTGTGGATCCGCTCTTTTTTCCCGGCGGCAATATCGGCGATTTGGCAGTCAACGGCACCATCAACGATCTTGTGGTAAGCGGCGCAAGCCCTTTGGTTCTCAGCGTGGGGCTGATTATCGAAGAAGGCTTTCCTATTGATCAGTTGAAAACCATTCTTCAAAGTATGCAGACTGCGGCAAGCAGCGCGGGTGTGCAGATTGTAACCGGAGACACGAAAGTTGTCCACAAAGGTGCTGCGGATAAGCTGTTTATCAACACATCCGGCATCGGGTGGGTACCGGAGCATATTGACGTGGGCGCGCACCGGGTCAAGCCCGGAGATGTCATTATACTGAGCGGAAGCATTGCCGAACACGGCATGACGATTTTATCGCAGCGCGAAGGACTTGCCTTTGATACGCCGATACAAAGCGACACGGCGGCATTGCATCATATCGTCAAACGAATGACAATGGTATCCCGGCATATTCACGCAATGCGAGACCTCACTCGCGGCGGACTCGGAACAGCCCTGAATGAAATTGCCGAAAAATCAGGAACCGGCATGACCATCCATGAAGAAAAAATACCGGTCAAGCCCGAAGTCATGGCAATATGTGAGCTTCTCGGATTTGATCCGCTCTATGTTGCCAATGAAGGAAAGCTCATTGCGTTTGTAGCACCTAATGATGTTGACGCGGTGATTTCGGCGATGAAAAGAGATAAATTGGGCAAAGATGCCTGTGTTATCGGAGAAGTGATCGCAGATCATCCGGGGCAGGTATTGATGAACACGCGAATCGGCGGCAGCCGGATTGTGGATATGCTGACCGGCGAGCAGATTCCCAGAATCTGCTGATTGTAATATCAGATGGTTGAGTAACAGCCTGCGTATATTGTGTGTAATTCACGTTTGTCGGTAAAAAATATGCAATTATTTTGCCAAGATTTATCTTTATTGGTGCGGTATTTTTTGCGTAAATTTTTAACCAGTAGTATTGTGAATTACACCTCGCACATATTGACAATGAAAGCATTGTGTGATATGATAGTATATATTCAATAACATATATAGGAAAATTATGAACACAAAGCTTCCTAAGCGACTTCGTAAAGAGCCATTATTAGACGCGCTATTTGAGTGTCGTCTTGAGGTGGAATTTCCATTATCAAACATCCTTCCCGGAGTTTTTTTCTCGGAGTTTGAGGGAGATAAACACATAGAACGGCTATCTCAGTCTGAAATCCCGGAGGTGATACGAAATAGTGATCCCAATTTTCAGTATGTTCCTCTTGTTAGGATTCGTATGGATAGTTATAGCTTTTTAATTGGTGATCGTAGCGTAGCTGCTGCCTGCAATTTGCCTTATAAAGGTTGGAATGATTTCAAGTTAACAATTATTAAAATGATTGAAGTCTTAAAAAAGACCGGATTAATAACTGGAATTATGCGCTATTCTATTAAGTATATTGATCTGATCCAATCTGATGATCCTGCCGAGCAAGTCGGTTTGGCAAATCTCTTTCTGAAAATTGGGAGTCATAACTTAACAAAAGAATCTTACCAAGTCAGAATGGATATTCCAGTAGATGGTTTCATCAATGTGGTACAGATTATTTCCGGAGTAAAAGTAACTCTGCCGGATAAATCTTCACTCGAAGGAGTTGTGATTGATATAGACACCATAAAGAATACCGATGGCATTTCACTTGAAAAAATGGAGCAAAATATAGATGAATCGCTGGATCATATTCACAGAATAAGTAGATTAACTTTCTTTGATTGCCTTGCAGCGCAAACCCTTATGAAATTGGAGCCAGAATATGAATAAGTATATAAACAAGAAAATATCACAAACATTCTGCACCGTGATAATTTCTGGAATGCTGACCAGCAGTATGGTGGCGGATATAAGTAAATATGAGGGGGGGCAAGCTGTTCCACGCTATGCAGAGAACAAGAATTATCTACTTCATGGTGGGGGAACATCTCTTTCGTATGAGCCGAGAAAAAATGTTTTCACAGGAACTTATTTATCATCCACAACAACAGAATTTGAAAATATGATTACCAACTTCTTTGCAAAACTGTCCTCAGCTCAGGAGAAGCTTGGCGCTGAGTTTGAGCGAGTATTATTTGACAATCTTTGGGAACTGTATCAGAGCTAATCTGATTATGAACATTACAGCAGAGAATATTAAAGAACATATTCCGTACTACTTGACACAGCCCGCTAAAGACGGACTTATCAAATCGCTGAGAGATTTTCCAGAAAAAATGAATTACTACACAGGAATACATAAAGATGAAGTATTACAGGGGGATGGGTGGAGTTGTCTTGATATACTTAACTTTGAAACCGCAGAACGAAAATCCATAAAGGGAATTATTCTGAGTAATAGTTGCGATATTAGTTCGGAGAATCCAAGAGATTTACCCGTTCAAATTGTGTTTGCTCCAATAATTCAGCTTTCTTTATATGAGAAATTACTTAATAGTAATGGAGTTCCGTATGATAAAATCTCTGCAAAAATCAGATCAATTAAACAACAGAAAGTTACTTCTTTATTTTACCTACCCAAAGGGGGAAGCTTAGAATCAGATTATATAGCAGTTTTTGACGATCTGCATACATTGCCTGCAAAATATTTTTATATGAAATCTGAAAGGAAAAAACAATTTACACTTAGCCAAGCTGGATTCTATCTGTTTTTGCTGAAGTTATCAATACACTTTTGCAGATTCCACGAGAATGTATTCCGAAACCATGAATATTGATCATTATCTAATCAAATAGCCATCTAACCCCGCGTTTCACCAGACAGTTTTCTCCATCAATGAACTAGTAATGATAAAACAGAGAATATTCTCAAAGATCATATCAGAACATTTGATCATTTTTTGTTCACAGATGTTTGGAAATTTATAGATAAAGACGCTTAACCAAGCGTTGCATTGGAGGTGCTGATGTACCGCCAGTGAACTTATTGATGAGGTAAGCTTTTTTATGAAACATCGTTTTTATCCTATTTTTATCGTTTTTTTTGCATTTGTTTTGGTCGGTTGTCAGAACGAAGAAGTCATGTTCACCGGCGAAACCATGGGCACGACCTATCATGTCAAAGTTATCGCCGGTTCTTTGAAAAGAACATCGTATCTTAAAGAAAAAATTGACAATCGCCTCAAAGAAATCAATCTGAGCATGTCTATCTTTACTCCGGACAGCGAAATCAGCAAATTCAACGCCCTGAGAGATACGAACAAAAAGTTTTATATCTCTGACGATTTTATGCAGGTGATGACAACGGCTGAAAATCTTTACGGAATCACACAGGGCGCGTGGGACGGAACCATAAGTCCTTTAGTCAATCTCTGGGGATTCGGTAAAGATAAACGGGAAAAACAGATGCCGACTCAGGAGGAAGTGGTTCGTGAATTTAAAAAAGTAGGATTTCATCAGATTGAAATATCTGCCAAAGGTAAATATTTAAGAAAAAAGAATCCGGAAGTAACGCTGAATCTGGGTTCAATTGCCAAAGGCTATGGCGTGGATCAGCTTTCCGAACTGATTGAAAAAAACGGGTTCAAGAATTATATTGTTGAAATCGGCGGAGAAATTTATGCCTCAAGGCTGAGACCTGACGGCAAACCCTGGCGGGCAGGCATCAATACGCCCAAAGCCGAAGCCGGGGTTAGAGAGGTATATAAAGTGGTAAGCCTTGAAAATCAGGCACTTGCCACCAGCGGCGATTATCGGAATTTTTTTCAGTCCGGCGGTTATCGCTACTCCCATATTATTGATCCCAAAACCGGCTTTCCGATTCAGAATGGCGTGGTCAGCGTATCGGTTATCGCAGATAACTGCACCTTTGCAGACGGATTAGCCACCGCCCTGATGGTCTTAGGACCTGAGATCGGCATTCCGATTGTCAATAATCTCAAAGACGTTGAATGCTTAATTATCGTTCAGCAGTCGGACGGCTATTTACGCGAATTTCCGTCAAAAGGATTCAAAACCGAAGGATAAGATCAAATTCCCGGAAATGAATTTCCGGGCTATTATGTGTCGTCCTTACGGGACTTTATGCTTTGTCCCGTAGGGACAGCCCGTAATAGCGCGGCAATTTATTGCCGTGCGGTTTATTGCCGTGCGGTTTGATATAAGATCGCCTTTGCCAATATCAGATCTTCCGGACTGGTAATTTTGAT
>DYRC01000258.1 GCA_020718925.1 Desulfonema limicola | reverse complement strand
ATGTCTTCAGAATCAGCCCGTATCTTCTCTCGCTTTGAGAAATATGATGCAATACGCCTTTGAGCATGTCTGACAATGCGTTGCGGCATAGTTCTTTGCGGCTCTCATCATAGGTTCTGACGGATTTGAAAAAATCTTGGCATATTTTACGCGACTGTGCATCCCATTCGGTGGTAAAGCCGGTTTTGGAAGGCTCTGACTCATGGTGAAGTTTCGGCGCAGGATAATCTCTTCGTCCGTGCGCCCAGTTGATGATATGCGAGTAAAAAATCAGAGCGCGATCCAGCAGAATAAACATAAACTGGATATTTTCATTGGGTCCGATTTTCATTTCATAGCCGCCAAGCTCCATGCCGACAACTTTGGTTTTTGACATGCGTTTTCCGCCAATCAACGCGGAACTGGCGCCCAGCAAGCCGCCGACAGCCATAAAAATTCCCATGCTCGCGCCTGCAACCGCCACAATGTCAATCGCCGCCCCGATAGCACTGCCTGCAAGCCCTCCGGCGAGAAATAACTGCATGGGCTTCAATCCCAGAAAATGCCATGTTTTCTGACTGAAAATCGGTTCATTCAGAATAGACTGGGGCGGCAGATCATAGTTGAAAATATTATGCTTGAACAACTCTCTGATCTTCTGATATGCTTTTTTTTCAATGTGTTCGATTTGGGTGCTGTAATTTTCCTGAAGCGTTTTTCGGATGCTGTCTTCCAGTTCTTTGTCTGTGAAATGCGTATTCATCGAATAGCTCAGACAATCCCTGAGCATATCGCAGATCAGTTCAGCGGTCAGGGTATTGCGCTGTTCCCAATCTTTTTTAAATGCACAAATCACGGTTTCCAAAGGTTTTTGCCAGTCCTGATCGATGCTTTTGAGCGTGTCTAAAAGTGCAATCCGCTCCGAATAGGTGGCGCGGTGCGCGTTGAATATCCGAACCGAATTGAAATGCTTTCTGAGTTCGTTTTTCCACTGCTCCACATATTCCGTATCATCTTCCTTGCAATTGAGAATCGCCATGCGGGGTCTGCCGGTCAGGCGCAGCACTTCCATTTCAGCCCGATCATTGCCGCGCACGGGTCTTGAGCCGTCTATCACATAAATAATGCCCGCGCCTCTTGCAATGGGCATGAATAATTCGCAGTCGTCTTTGAAATTCGGATCGCCGATATGCGCGTTTCTGAAGGCTTCGACAATTCTTTCATCTGCTCCGGTGTAGTTCCGCATCCATGTCAGCGTATATCTGGGATTCTGAAAGCCCGGCGTGTCGGTGAACCGCAGAATGGTTTTGCCGTCAATAATGACCGGAAAGGTCTGAGCCACAATGGTTTCGCCGGGAACAGGGCTGACCCGTACGCTATCATCTTCTGCCAGCGTGGAGACCACCGATGATTTTCCTTCATTCGGATGTCCCACCACCGCAAATTCAGGGATAATGTTACTGCTCATCCGTTACCAGCCTTTCCGCAGAGAGATAAGGATCCGCAAGCGAATTGATCTTCTGAAGCCAGATTTTGAAATTTTCTTCATTTACCGGCGTAAAAATCGTATGGGGCTTGGGTCTGCCGATCATCATCACCTCAATTATCGCTTTATTGCCGATTGTTTTTCTGATTTCCTGAAGAAAGAGCAGAATTTCTTTAATCGGAGGCTGCCATGCTTCCTGCAATATCAGCACATGGACATGCCCCAAATCTGCAATCTTCTTTTTATCTGCCAGTTTGTCTGCGCCGATTCTGATTTTGCGAACAATCTGATAATTGCCGATATTTTTCTGAATAAGCTGATTTAAAACAAGATCATCGCACTGTTCAAAAATATCATCGGAAATCAGAACCACCGCATTTGCGTCATCAGGATTCAGCTTGAATGTTTTTTTAATACTCTGATGCTCCTGAAGAGAGGATTGTATATCAATGCTGTCGCTTTTCACAGACACCACCGGCGTTTCCATGCGCCGCAGCAGATTATTGCACACGCTGTGATTGAATGTCAATCTGCCAAGACTTCGATATTGAAGGATTAAGGCAGATATAAACAGCATCAGACGGGGCAAAAAGCCGTAGCATAAGACAGCAAAGCATAAAAAGGGCCACCACGATACCAAATCAGCAGTGGCAAGACGCCATATTCCGTCTTTAAGAATGATTCGGCTGCCTTCAATCTGCGCCAATGTCGGATGCGCGACAGATTTTTCTACAAACCACGACCAGGGAAGGGCAATCAGTCTGACCGCCTGATACACTAAATTGGGGCTGAGTTGAAGGGTGGATTGCCATCCGAAGGCAATATCCGCGCCGATGACCCTCAACAGCGTTGCGCCCAAAACGCCGATGTTAAATCCCATGCCGAACAATTGCGCCATGATAAACAACGGCAGGTAAAACAGATGTCCATAAACGGTCTTTTTGCCCTTTGCCAACCCGACTGCCGCTTCAAGGCTGGTGCGCTGCGCGGCAGAAAGCTTTTTCATCGCGCTGTCTTTGATGAACAGTATCATTTTAATCAGAAGTGATCCTAGAAACGCATACAGGACTGAGGCTCGCGCCGCTGATCTCCTGAACATGCCGATTATCAATGCAGATAGCAGAAACAGGATTAAGAGCAGTTGGGTTCCGACAATCATACCCAGATAGAGCGATATATTGAGCGGCTCTGTTCCTTTGTATGTCAGCAGCGAAAATGCCAGCCCGCTGCCAATGGCGATTCCGGCAATCATCAGCAGATAGCAGAGCAGTTGGTGAATTTCGTCAAACACCTCGCCCGGCAGAATTGCATCTGCGCCAAGTTTTTCTTTTTCCGAAGCTCTTCGATAATCAAGCCACTGCCTCAGAATGAATCTGGGCGTACCGCGCTTGCTATCCGCGTCTGTCAGAGGACGGATATGCTCAAGATAAATATTGCGATCTGTTTCTGACGGCGTGTCTTTGCCCAGAAAATATTCCAGATCAATAATGTCTTTGATGTGCCAGCGAGGTTTCATTATTTCATTTTTCAAGTTGCCAGTTTGGTTCAGAATATGATTTACTTAGGGGGAGATATTACTTGACATAAGCCAAACATTCAATATAAATTCGTCAAAAAATGTCTTATAAGGCTGGCATGATTTTTGAATACTTAACTTCCTTTATAAAGCAGTTGAATGAAAGGAGGCACAAGTATGGAAATATTGAAAATGATCATCTTAATCGGTTTAAGGCTGATAGGGCTGACATCTGTATTTATTGCAGCAGCCTATTCACCGGATGCGGTGCAGATTTATCTTTCATCCGCAAAGACAGCCGCGACCAGGGCGCTTCCTTTCTGTGCAAACTTTTTTTCGGACGTGGGCAGGAATGTCTTTGAGGCTGTCCGATACGCCGGAAGTATCAATCTGGCTATCGGTTCTGCCATGATGCTGACGCTTCTGATAGCGTTGATTTCTTTGGCGGGGAAAACGGGTAAAAGGTCAGATTTAGCCATTTCTGGTTAAATTACAACCTCTGAGACATAAAAAATCTCAGAGGTTTTTTTTATTGCCATCATCGTTTTTGCAGAATAAACTCAATACAGCATTCTGCTACGGGCGTTCGTGTCTGATCCGTTCCCTGCGCCACAAGGGCTTCTCTGAAAAAATCCCGCTGAATCTGAATTTTTTCGATCTGCGTCCGATCCGCAAAATGAATCAGTAAGTCCAGCAGATTAACAGATTTGACAGACCATGATGTTTTTTTATAGATGGTGAACGTCCATTTATGCATCGGATTGAACCGGCTGGGCCAATGTCCCTGCTCATAAAGGTCTTCATCAGGAACCGTAATAACCAGAAATCCTCCGGGCTTGACGATTCGTATCCAATGATTCATTGCATCATAAGGTTCTTCAATATCTTCAAGACAATGGCTGGAATGCAGAAAATCAAATTGGTTATCCGAAACTCCGCTCATATACCGCGCGTCCCCGTCATTCAAATCCCATATTCGGACAGAGAGCATTTTCGGAAAGATACCGATATACTGACTCAGCGGATCCGGAGCGCCTCCGATATCAATTCCGTGTCCTGAAAAATAACGGGAATGAAAATTCCCATCATAAAATCGCCGTTTGGCGGATTTGCTTTGTTCCCACATAACATATTCCTTCATAATGAATAATATTTCAAAATCAATTCAGCAGATTCCTCAGCACCACCCGATCTTTGAATACCGCGTCGCTGTTATTTGCCCCTATCAAAATAAGTTCGATTTCAATGATTTTTACAGAAGATGGCACAGCAGGGGGAGATAGCAGATACGGCTGAGGGGGCGTACCTGAAAAATCAAACGAATCATAATATTTCAGTTTGAAATCTCTGACTTTATCAGTCAGAACATCTGGCGGATTGCCGTTAATCTGAATGAGGAGATCAGAACCACTGAAAGATATTGCCATTTTATCAACACCGGACAATGTGGTAGAAAACTGTAATATTGCCAAATCCGGCGCAGGTGATGAACTGATATAAGTGATGGCATTAAATTCCTTAGCAAGCCGCGCCATTGCCGACTGACCTTTCTGAAGCGTCTGAGTATTCTGTTTTGCAAACGCATAGCCGTTAATCGCCTGAACAATTCCCATTCCTATTGAAAAGCTGATAACGCCTATCAGCAATACAGAGGCAATGATTTCAATCAGCGAGAAGCCTTTGTCATCGGAAAAAACAGTTTTCATAGCCCTGCCTCAGTTGAGATTTGTGAATAAGTTTGTCAATATTTCACCACTATCATTTGTAATGGTTACTTTCAGAATGGTCTCAGTATCTCCCAATGCAATATCAATATCTTCTTCTTTATAGACGCTGTCAGCGGCTTTCCATATAAATTTTATAAATTTGTTTTCTTTAAGTATGTAGTTCCCGTAATTATTGGAAATAGGCGTAGGAGCAGCATAATCATAAGCAGGCGGTCCGACCGGCACAATTTTATCTCTCAAATCACTCAACGCAGACTTTTTTTCCCATGTCAGCGTTCCGTCTGTTATCAAAGCCAGACCGCTGCTGAATCCCGAAGGTTCAAGAGTTCCACTTTTTCCGGCAATTCTGCATTTATAAATATATCTCTTATTTGTATCTGTTCTGATCAATGTGTCCGCAGGATAATAGGTCAGTTTCTGCCAGCGGGGATGCCGTTTTTGCCATTCAGGATAATTGAGCGTATAATCTGCTGCAATATTTTCCATAATCATGTGAAGATCATAGGATTTCTGTAATTTTTCAAGCGGCTTGGGGCTTTCAATGAATGCGGAACTGAAATAAGTATATAACATTCCTCCGACAATCGAAATCAGCAGCAGCGCCGCAATGATTTCGATCAGCGAAAAACCGGATGGTTTATGACGGAATTCTCGTATCATTTAATAAATCCCGTGTTTTGCGTGATGGTAATATCAACACTTCTGCTTACATCAGAAAGCTGAATGATCTGATCCGATGCTGCGGCAGAGCCTTTTTCATTAAATGTTATCGTAACAGAAGTAATAGTTATCCCTGGCGGCAGATGGCGTATATCAGAATTTTCTCCGGGCAGAATCACCTTTGTTCCGGGTTGTTTGAAAAGCGAATACGATGTTCCTGAAAACTGAATACCCCATGAATACACATCGTTGGATAACGCCATATATCGGGCATAGCTCAGATGCGTCCTGACAATATCAGCCTCTTTGCTCAGTTCCGCGCTATCCGTTGTTACATTAAAGCTCAGAACAATCGCGCTGAGAATGCCGATCATGGCTAAGACCGAAATAATCTCTATCAGTGTAAAGCCCTGTGTATTTGAAAGTCGGATTGACATTTTTTTCAATGCCTTCTTGATTATGGCGGAGGTTATCGTATCCAGATTGCCGGTTGTCCGCGAGTTGAAGGCAATCGCTGCAA
>DYRC01000257.1 GCA_020718925.1 Desulfonema limicola | reverse complement strand
CGATTCTATAAAAATCAATAGGTTAATTTTTCAACTGCGTAAGTCCTATCTTAATGTCTGCAATATATTTCGTTCACCACTACTTTTACAGGACTACCAAAAAAAAGAGATGTCGCCCGAAACGAAATTTATCGTTAGGCTTTTATTTTGCATAAAAGGCTTGACAAGAAAAAAATATTTGGGTATGTTTTACTTACCCTACTAACATTACCTTAAAAGCAATAAATATCAACTTAGGTATGTTTTACATATCTTAATGGTTTAAGGAACGATATGGCGGATTCAGCCCCAAAATCCGAACAACGCTCTTCCCCTCCGGGAAGACAGAAAATCATGGACGCGCTCAAATCTCTTTTGAAACAAAAGGAGTTTGCCGCGATCACATGGACGGACATTGCCCATGAAGCCAAAGTCAATGAAGGCTTGATTTACAAATATTTCGGTGATTTGCGTAATGTTCTGTTTCAAGTTCTGAAAGAATTTGTCGAATACTACTGGGAGCGGATCAATCTTGATGTGAGAGGCATTGAAGGCTCGCTCAACAAGCTACGAAAAATCATCTGGAATCTGTTTTATTTCTATGCTTCGGAACCGGTATTTGCCAGAATTCTGCTCTTGGAGGTTCGGAATCTGCCGGGATATTTTGACAGTGAAACCTACAAAATTCACAAATCTTGGTCAAGGCTGACCAGAGATATTATTGAAGACGGCATTGCAAAGGGCGAGATTCGGGATGACATTTCTCCCAGAGATTTGATGAATGCGATTTACGGGGCAATTGAGCATTCCTGTCTGCCCGGCTTGCTGTTCGGGCATAAAACAGACCCGGATGCTCTGACAGCCTCAGTTTGTAAGATTGTATTTGAAGCGATAAACAAACACCCATAACCCCTCCCCCGACCCCTCCCCGAAACGGAGAGGGGAGTAATCTCTCCCCATTCCCTTTCAGGGAAGGGGGCTGGGGGGTTAGGTCAATAGGAGGAAACAACCATGAAAGAAGTTGTAATTGTATCTGCCTGTCGCACAGCCATCGGCAAATTCGGCGGAACTTTGAAAGATATGAAAACAGCAGCGCTTGCCAGCATTGCCATGAAAGAAGCTGTCAAAAGAGCAGGAATTGATCCGGCATTGATCGGAGAAGTGCGCTACGGCTGCTGCCGTGAACCATCCGATACCTTAAATGTCGGCAGAGTCGCCGCGCTGTTGGCAGGTATTCCTGAGACCGTAGGCGCAGCGACCGTGAACCGCGCCTGTATTTCGGCAATGGAAGCCGTAGTTTCGGGAATGGCAATGATTCAGGCGGAAATGGTGGACATAGTTCTTGCCGGTGGCGTTGAACAGATGTCCGGGATTGCCTATTCAGTACCGAATGCCCGCTGGGGATGCCGCTTTCAGGATCAGGTATTTATGGATGATATTATTCATCTGCTTCATGCCGGATCGGATATTATTCCCGGTTTGGAAAAAGGTCCGGTCAAAGATGGTCCGATTGTAGAGCGATTTCGCGGCAAGCCGTATATCATGGGCGTTACTGCCGAACTGGTCGCATATAAATATAATTTAAGCCGTGAGGAAATTGACGAAGTTGCGCTCAGAAGCCACAATAACGCGGAACGGGCAACCAAAGAAGGCGATTTCAAAGATGAAATTGTTCCGATAGAAATTGCTCAGAAAAAAGGAAAACCGCCCCTGATTTTTGACAAAGATGAGCAGTTCCGTCCCGGCTTGACAATGGCTGAATTGTCCAAACTGCCTGCTGCATTCATACCGGACATCGGAAAAGTAACTGCGGGAAATTCATCGGGCGTGAATGATGGCGCAAGTGCCATGCTGATTATGTCGGCAGATAAAGCCAAAGAATTGGGACTTGCACCCATTGCCAAAATCAAGGCAGTCGGGCGCGGCGGCTGTCATCCGTCTGTCATGGGAATCAGCCCGGTTCCGGCAGTGAAAGATGCGTTGAATCGCGCCGGATTGAAGATGGCGGATATGGACTTGATCGAGGTCAATGAAGCATTTGCCGCGCAATATCTGGGCTGCGAGCGCGAATTGGGCTTCAACCGCGAAATCACCAATGTCAACGGCTCAGGCTGCGGATTGGGACATCCGGTCGGCTCAACCGGCTGCCGCATCATGGTAACACTGCTTCATGCGTTGAAAAAACGCGGCAAAACATTAGGGCTGGCAACGCTTTGCGGCGGCGGCGGCGTGTCTTTGGCTACGATTATAGAGATGTTATAATTTTAACCCCTCCCCCGCCCCTCCCCGGAACGGAGAGGGGAGACTCCCCTTCCATTTCAGGGAAGGGGCGGGGGGTTAGGTTCTTGAAAGGAGAACATGATGATAACCCCTCTGTCTGATGCTGACAAAGCAAAATACAGCGTTTTAAACAAAGAAAACATTGAGTTTCTGATGACCCGCTACAATCGGGCAAATCGGTGGGTGATTGCAGACATGATTCGCCGCACCCGGTATCATTTCCCGGATAAAACCGCGCTGATATTCGGCGATTTGCAGCGCACGTATTCCCAGCTTGAGGATGAATGCAATCAGGTGGCAAATGCCTTGGCTGATCTCGGTGTCAAAAAGTATGACCGGGTGGCGATTCTGGCGCACAATACTCATCATCATGTTCTCACTTGGCTGGGAACTGCCAAAATCGGCGGGATTTATCTGGCACTCAATTACCTTTTGCGCGGAAAAGACATCAGCTTCTGCATTAACCATTCGGAAAGCAAGGTCTTTATTGTCGAGGACGCGTTGTATGATCTGGTCAAAGATGTTTTGGCTGAGATGCCGTCTGTCAAAACCCTGATCTGGTCGAGTCAGGGCGCGGGAAAAGCCCCGGAAAAAGGATTCAGAAATTTTGACGAGTGGTACAAAAGCTATCCGACCACAGAGCCGGATGCGGTGCTGCGGATCGAAGACCCGGTTCAGATGACTTACACCAGCGGCACGGAATCATTGCCAAAAGGCGTGATTATCAGCAATCAGGCGTTGATTGCCGAATATATGGGCTGTATCATTGACGGAAAATATGAAAGTTCGGATATCAATGTCAATGCTCTGCCGATTTATCACTGCGCCCAAAGAGATGTGTTTCTGAATCCGGTGTTCTGGGTCGGCGGAACCAATATTCTGATGGGACCTGACATCGGCGCGATTCTGAAAAACATTGCTCAATACAAAGCCACCATGTTTTTTGCCCCGCCGACCGTGTGGATCGGAATGCTCCGGCATCCTGATTTTGCCAAATACGATTTATCCAGCCTGAAAAAATGCTATTACGGCGCGTCCATTATGCCGGTTGAAATCTTAAAGGAAATCATTGCAAAATTCCCCGGAGCCGGAGTTTATAACTACTACGGACAGACCGAACTTGCGCCTTATCACACCATTCTCAAAGCTGAAGATGCTTTAGGCAAACTGGGTTCTGCGGGCATGGGCGGCATTCACATGGAAACCCGATTGGAAGATGATGACAATAAGGAAATCTGCTCTGTCGGTGTGCCGGGTGAAATCTGCGGCAAGGGTCCTCATGTGATGATGCTGTATTTCAAAGAACCTGATAAAACTGAAGAAGCTATCAAAGGCGGCTGGTTTCATTCCGGCGATCTGGGCGTGTTGGACAATGATCGTTATATCACGGTAGTGGATCGCAAAAAAGACATGATCAAAACCGGCGGCGAAAATGTGCCGTCCCGGGAAGTGGAAGAAGCCATTTACAAAGACCATCGGGTTCAGGAAGTATCGGTCATCGGACTCAACGATCCGAAATGGGTAGAGGCAGTTACGGCGGTTGTGGTGTTGAAAAAAGGTGAGCAGATGACCGAAGCAGAACTCATAGCCCACTGCCGCAAAGAACTTGCACCGTTCAAAGTTCCGAAAAAAGTTATTTTTGTGGACGCGCTGCCCAAAACGCCGACCGGCAAGATTCTGAAACGGGAAATGAGAAAGACCTATAATCAATAAAGAAATAGTGGTTCACCCTGATTTCTTTCATTGTCCGAACCGGGATTTTCAGGATTTTCAAGATTACCATGATTAGAAAATCCCGGTAATCTTTTAATCCTGTGAATCATGGTTCAGACAGGTGAGCCATGACTAAATAAGGAAATCAACATGGCACAACTGATTGCAGACCGAAGAGATATTGATTTTGTATTGTATGAGCAATTGGGAGCGGATCAGATTTGCAAACATCCGAAATTCAGCGAATTGAACCGAAAAGCCTTTGACATGCTCATTAATGAAGCCAGAAATATTGCCGTCAAAGAAATTTTGCCGACTTATGCCGAAGGCGACCGCGAAGGCGTGAAATTTGAAAACGGAACCGTCAAAGTGCCGGAGTGTTTTCGCAAAGTATTCAAGCTGTTCAAACAAGGCGAATGGATGGCAATGACCAAATCGCCGGAATTTGGCGGTCAGGGATTGCCGCATATTTTGGCGCAGGCTGCTTCGGAATATCTGATCGGCGCAAATTACGCATTCTGCACCTACATGATTTTAGCCAGTGGTTCCGGCAAGATGATTGAGATCTTCGGCACAGAAAAGCAGAAGAATTTGTTTCTCAAAAATCTTTACACCGGAAAATGGGGCGGAACCATGCTGCTGACCGAACCTCAAGCCGGATCGGATTTGGGCAATCTCACTACCTCTGCCAAGAAAAATCCTGACGGAACCTATTCGCTGACCGGCAACAAGATTTTCATCACCAACGGCGAGCAGGATTTGACGGAAAATATCATTCATCCGGTGTTAGCCCGCATCGAAGGCGCGCCCAAAGGCACTAAAGGCATTTCGTTGTTCATTGTTCCCAAATTATGGGTCAATGATGACGGCTCTGTGGGAGAGCGCAATGATATTGTCTGCACCGGCGTTGAGGAAAAAATGGGCATTCATGCCAGCCCGACATGCAGCATGGCTTTGGGGTCAAAAGGAAAATGCCGGGGACTCTTGCTGGGCGCGGAAAATCAGGGCATGGAAATCATGTTTCACATGATGAATGAAGTGCGGCTTGAGGTCGGAACTCAGGGATTTGCTCACGCTACAACCGCATACATTCACGCGCTCAATTATGCCAGACAACGGCTTCAGGGAAGAGACATTGCTGCCGGAAAAGACCCTGACGCGCCGCAGGTTCCGATTATCAATCATCCTGATGTGCGCCGTATGCTGCTGTGGATGAAATCGCACGTTGACGGAATGCGGAGTCTCTTGTATTATGTGGCGTATTTGTTCGATAAATCTGTCTGTGCCGAAGATGCGGCGGACAAAGAACGCTGTGAGGATATGATCGGCTTGCTGACGCCGATTGTCAAAGCGTATTGCAGCGAGCGCGGCTTTGATGTCTGCGTTCAGTCCATGCAGATTTTCGGCGGATACGGCTATACGCGTGAATATCCGGCAGAACAGATTACAAGAGACTGCAAAATTGCCTCAATTTATGAAGGATCGGACGGCATTCAGGCAATGGACCTGCTTGGCAGAAAGCTCGGCATGAAAAAGGGCATGGTGCTGGTTCGTCTGATGAATGAAATCACCGAAACGGTGAATAAGGCAAAAGAAATTGATTTGCTTGCGGATTTAGCGGTGAGCGTTGAATCTGCCGCAGCCCGCATGGGTGAAACTGCCATGAACATGTGTCAGATGATAAAATCTCCGCATTTCAGGATTCCGTTTTCATTCGCGCTGCCGTTTTTGGATGTGATGGGCGATGTGCTGATGGCGTGGATGCTGTTGTGGCGGGCAACTATCGCTGCTCCTAAACAAAATTCTTCGCCGTTCTATGATGGGCAGCTACGAACTGCCGCGTATTTTATCAATTCTGTGCTTCCGATCACAATGGGCAAGTTGGATGCGATTGAAAAGGGTGATGATTCTGTTATAGAGATGGATGAGAAGGCTTTTGG
>DYRC01000027.1:8752-22492 GCA_020718925.1 Desulfonema limicola | reverse complement strand
TTTGAACTTGCCTTGATAATCCGTTCAAGCAGGGCTTTGGGTTTCTGGGTCGGATAGCCCATTCGCTCATTTGAATTACCTTGCAACATAGGAATAGACCACCAACTTTCAGGTATTTTACCCAAAGGATGTAATCTGTCTTGCCCTTTGCCTCCCATTGCACTTTTAATTCCCGGATTTCTATTTGAACGAGCAAGGGTTTCTTCATCATAGGGTATCCGTATTTCATCTCTGTTAAAAACAGATCGATCTGTCTTGCTATACAAAAAAACAGTGTCATGAGTTCTTGGAAACTGTTTTTTCGGAGAAGATGGTCGGGTATAACACCAGACAATTTCATTCTTAAAATTTTCTCTGTCAAAAATCAGATCGCAGACGGTTTTAAGATAATGACTCATGGTCGGATCGCAATGCAGATAAAAGCTGCCTGTTTCTTTCAACACCCGGTGTAATTCAGAAATCCGCAACGCCATCATCACCAGATACGGAAATGCAAAGGGCGCGACTTCCGAATATATCATCAGCAGTTTATATATTTTCTCAGTTCTGAGCGTCCTGAGTTCGCTCAGAGATTCCTGCATGTTTTTCAAAGACCAAGTATCTTCAAATGCGATGCGCTGTGTTTTTATCTCTTTATCATCAAAAAAAATATTGTAATTGCGCTTGCTGTTGAACGGCGGATCAATGTAGATCAGATCAACGCTGTCATCAGGAATTCTTTCTTCGGGAATCCGACCTCTCAGAATTTCAAGGCAATCTCCGAGATATAACCTATTCATATCATTGCTCCAATTCAATCTATCAAGGTCTCTTACCCTTCAGTTCTGCCGCTAGGATATTCATAAGTCTCCAGTCTTCCAGCGCTTTTCCTAACGGATGTGGCTTATATGCTTTATCTTATCATCAAAAAAAATATTGTAATTGCGCTTGCTGTTGAACGGCGGATCAATGTAAATCAGATCCGCGCATTCAACAGTTCATTTCTTAGGAAAAAAGACCGTACTTGATAATGCAGTAAATCGCCTGAAATCCGTCTTTCCAGCCGATCTTTTTGCCTTCTGCATAAGTGCGTCCGTGATAGGAAATCGGCACTTCATAAATTCGGCATCCTAATTTTGCCACTTTTGCCGTAACTTCAGGCTCAAATCCGAATCTGTCCTGCTGAAGCTCAACTCGCTTTAAAATCTCCGTCTTAAAAACTTTATAACAGGTCTCCATATCGGTAAGATTCAGATTGGTGAACATATTCGAGAGCATGGTCAGAAATTTGTTGCCGACATAATGCCAAAAATACATCACCCGATGAGAGCCTGATCCTAAAAATCTCGAACTGATCACCACGTCAGCCTGCCCTTTTCGGATAGGACCCAGAAGTTTAGGATATTCCGCAGGATCATATTCAAAATCAGCATCCTGAACAATCACCAAATCGCCGGTTACTTCTTTGAATCCCCGGCGCAACGCAGCGCCCTTTCCCTGATTTTTCTCCTGAAAGAAAAAACGGATATTGGAGAGGTCAATCTCCTCTTTTTCATTCAACACAAATTTAGTCGCGCCTGATTTGACAATTTCTTCCAAAAATTCGCGCGTTCCGTCTGTGGAGCAATCATCAACAACAATGATTTCTTTTTCCACGTTTCGGATAGACACACGCTGAACACGGCGCAACACTTCGGCAATATATTTGCGCTCATTATATACGGGAATCACAATTGACAGTTTCACTCAGTTGTTTCCTTTCTTCCGGACTGGCTAATGCTAAAAAGAATGCAAAAATTCCCCCCGGCAAAAGATGTAAAAGCAGTCGTTTATAAGAGGTTTCAATGTGCAAGACAATATTTTTAGGCGTTGTGATATACACCATATAATAGCCGCCGAGAATCAGGGCTATTGCAAAACAGGCGGTCATCACAGTCGTCTTATACCGCTT
Source organism: Desulfonema limicola (assembly GCA_020718925.1). GTDB lineage: Bacteria > Desulfobacterota > Desulfobacteria > Desulfobacterales > DYRC01 > DYRC01. The sequence continues at coordinate 20,562 of DYRC01000027.1, read as the reverse complement.
TTCTTTTGATAATCCAAGTAAAAACAATGCTGCGGGAAAAATAATCGCAGGCAGACGGACAATGTTGAAAAAATACCTGATATAGTATTCCGCAGTAACCATATATCTGGAAATATCCGTCAGGCGTTTGAAAGTCGCAGCACCCTGCCCCGATACCAAATCATTGGGCGGCGCAAATCGGAGTTTGAAATATATAATGACTGCAACAATCGGCAGCAATCCTTTCATAAATGAAGAAAATTCAATAAGATATGCCTTAAAACCTTTTGTAGAAATCACTGCCGCAGCACGCGCAAGAATCATGCAGAGCAGAATCAGCAGCCCTTCGTTTTTAAGCCATGCCCCAAGTCCGGTGATTGTGCCTGCCAACGCCGAATACGCATAATTTCCTTCTGAATCAATATCCTGAAGTGCAAATAATACAAATGTTGACAGCACCAGACAGCCCATCGGCACATCGGCGTATTGCCATGCGGACTGAGCAATATAATATGGCACAGCCATCAGCGTTACCGCAGCTAAAAGTCCCTGATACCGTGTTTTCAGATGCGCTATTGAAGACCACATCAGCGCAACGGTCGCAAAAGAGAAAATAAACGCAATCATCGCCGGTACAAACAGGGTTTCTTTCCCAAGATAGCTCCATGCCCTGGCAATCGTTCCCGAAAGCATCAGGGGATAATCCAGATGCGGATAATCTTTGTAATGAGAAAAAAGTTCGGACCACCGCTCCCAGCCTCTGAAAATAAATCTTGCCCGCTGATTCCAGATTGTCCACGCATCCCACGCCCCATGCGGCAGATATAAATATTTGGCAACAAACATAATTATTGTGCTGACAACTGTAAATCCGAAGGTCGCCATCAAAACATAATATGTGTTCCGATCTGCTAACGGCGCGGCGTCTTCACGGGCAACGGCTGTTTTATGCCGCCCCGCATACCCGAATATCAACGCTGTAATCAGCAGCAGAGTTGTTTCTGCAATAAGATAAGGCGTCTCAGGCGGACCGAATAGGTTCAGCCAGATGAAAAACGTGCAGGATGTCAGCCCGAATGCCAATCCCACAGAAAGGCTCAGTTTCAGCAATATTCTGTGTCTGAAATCGGGCAGAAGATAAGAAATCATCAGAAAAACCGCCAGCATCGGCGCAAAAAACGACAGGGCTAAGAAAAGCATTATCCGGTCTCTCTCCTGAACAACATCACAGAATTATTAACTTTTTTAATCAGCACAAAACCGTTGTCTTTGGCGAATTGAATCCGCTGATCCGATTTGGAATAATCGGTAAAATTGGTGATAACGAACCGGGTTTTGATGTTGTATGTCAGTAAAAACGGCGACATCGCATACTGGGTCAGGTTAAAGACTCTCGGATTATAGTCCTCATCTGTCAGATAGCCGACCAACTCGTGCGGCGGCAGCAATGCCTTGAGAATTCCGTAGCGTTTGTCATAGAGGCTGACTTCGTCTTCAAAGCCGATGCTTGGTATGTATTCTTCGATAACTTCGTACAGACATTGAAACACATTGGCGTTAATCGAAACAAATACAATCACGGCTGTCAGAATATACAATTTTAAAGGATACTTGGTATTCATAGCGGTGTCATTCAGATTATAATTTTGATTGAAATCATAAGGTGATATGATGGCAATGTCAATAAACTTTTTAATCCGGGCATGGTGGCAGTGTTCGGCATGTCAGAAAAATTCAACAATCTTTCTCTTCTTATCAAATTCCTTGCAATACGGGCTGAGAAAGGGTATTATCCAGATTTATATTTATTCCGTTGCAAATGTTGAATCATGCCTTATTATGTTCAACATGAACAAATACTCTGATGGATTCCGTAAAGGAAATTTTTAAATGAAACAGTATCTGAAGTTGGTTTTTTGCCTGTTGAGCATTCTGACTGGCGTTGCGTATGCCGAACAGTTTCCGGCAGTTATAGAAGCAGAATCCAAAGCAATCGTGGCTGCGGAGCGTGAAGGCGTATTGATGGAGTTGCATATAGATGTGGGAGATCGGGTGAAAAAAGGCGATCCTCTGGCTACGGTGTATCACAAGGATATGCTGATAAAAAAGCAGCAGTATGAAGCAACCCGGAAATTTCTGACGCGTATGGTGGAAAATCTGACCAAACTCAATGAAAAAGGCATGGCGACCGATGATGAAAAAGCCAAAGCAGAAATGGAACTGGCGGTGAATGGGAAGGAAATCGAAATTCTTCAGCAGATGATTGACCGCTCTCAGGTTCGGGCGCCGTTTTCCGGTGTGATTGTCAACCGGCTGATTCAGGCGCATGAGTGGATAAGATCCGGTCAGCCGGTATCGGAAATGTATGATCCGGATAAATTGCGGATTGTCGCTGATATTCCGTCTGAAATTGCGGTTAATCTTAAAACCGGGCGAACCGATATATTTTATTTTCCGGATGTGAAGCAGGACGTGAAAGCAAGATTCAAATTATCTTTTCCGCAGGTGGATGTCCGCAGTAATACCGTAAAGATTTATTGGGTCGTGGATCCGGCAGAGCGTAAAAAAGCCCGCCTTGTTCCGGGAATGAAGGGAGTGTTGAAACTTGGAAGCGACTAAAATTGTCACCCCTGTAATTCCGATGCAGAACAGGGCAATTGTTCAGCCTCAGCCTCAGCAGCAGCAGGCAATCAACACGGTACTGGCGCGGTTGGTCAATCTGTCGGTGTCCGCGCTCAGGGCTGAGTCTTTGCAAAAAGCCGGCAATATCATTGTCAATCAGATTCACACCATTGTCAAAGCGGAACGGGTAGTTATTGTACCGCTGAAAGACAAAGACAGAATATTGTGTATTTCCGGAGATTTGGAGCCGTCTCAGGACAATTCCTTTGCTCAAGCCGCGCATGAAATCCGAAAAGCCTTTGGCAAAGAATCTGAGCCTAAAGTGATTTCAAAAGAGACGCTGCCCCAAGACTTGAACGCCCATAATGCTGAGAAAGTGCTGGAGGCAATGGGCGGGACACAGTTGTTGTGGATATCCGTTCCCGCGCCGCATGGAAAATCGCCGATGTACGCGCTTTGGCTGGAGCGATGGGAGAATCGTCCATGGACAGAAGAAGAAATAAAGCTGCTGACTCATGCCACCGTGTTTTTCGGTCATGCGCTGGTTCCCAGAGAAAAGACAAAAAAAACCGCCAAAGCCAGGATCAAGCTGTGGCTGACAATGGGGCTTATGTTCTTGGGCATGTTTTTCCCGATACCTGCACGAATCACCGCACCGGTTCAGATCATGCCGGATCATCCGTATTATGTGTTTGCGCCCTTTGACGGCACAATCGAATCGTTGACAGTCAAACCCGGTGAAAAAATTAAAAAAGGCGATCTGATTTTCCGCTATGATACGCGGATGCTGGAAAAACGATTGGAAGAAGCACAGCGCGGCAGTCTGGCAGTCGCTTTAGCAGAACTGGCTCGTCTGGAAGGTGCGGCGTATTCTGAAGAAGAAGCGCGTGCCAGAATCCCTGTGCAGAAACTTGAAGTCGAGCGCAGAAAATCGGAAGTGTCCTTTTTGCAGCAGCAGATGGGGATGTCAGAAGTCCGCTCCGAAGCAGACGGAGTGGTGGTGCTGGATGACCCGGATGCGCTGATCGGCGCGTCTGTGCAAACCGGCGAATTGGTAATGAGTATTGCAGACCCCAAGCAGACCAAACTCAGAATTATGGTGCCGGTTTCAGATGCCGGATGGATTAAGGAAGGCAGTGCTGCCGTAGCATGGCTTGACAGTGATCCCATGCGGTCTATCTATGCAAAAGTAAATCGGATCGGCTTTGATGTGCGAATGTCGGATAAGCATATTCCTTCGATTCTGGTTGAAGCAGAATGGGAGAAAAAAGAATCGGCAAACGCGACTCCGGGCGCTCGCGGCACCGCCAGAATTGACGGACCCAAAGTATCCATCGGATTGTATTTTTTCAGAAAACCTCTGATGCTTCTGCGTACGGTGATCGGAATATAAAGGTATGAGGCACCGAAAAAATCTATCATTTCAACGGAAATCGAAAAAGCGGGTGTCGGAACTCGGTGATGATGCTTCTCTTTCTTTGCATCAGGGAAGACAGATAAGTCCGAAAGAGAGTTTTCAGATTGCTTTGGGCTTTCATCAGAAAGGTCAGTTGGATAAAGCAGCGGAGCTTTATCAGAAAATCCTTGAAAAAGAACCGACACATGCGGACGCGCTGCATCTTTGCGGCTTAATCGCGCATCAAGCCCGGAATTATCAGCAGGCAATAGCGCTTATTTCCAAAGCTATCCGCTCTGATTCCGGCAATGCGATTTATCATTACAATATGGGCGTTTCTCTGATTGAAGCAGGGCGGAAAAAAGAAGCGATTATCAGCTTCAGAAACGCAATCAGACGCTATCCTCACAGCCCGGAAAGCTGGTATAATCTTGCAAATCTGCTCAAACAGCAAGGAGAGAGCGAAGAATCTCTGCGCTGTTACCGCAAAGCAGTTGAGATTCGTCCGGATTATGCTCAGGCATATTTCAATATGGCGCGGCTGCTGAAAGAGCAGAAAAAATACGATGAAGCCATTGCCTATTATCATAAGGCATCGGAGGTCAGACCCAACCATGCCCAGACCTATAACAGCCTTGCCAACGCCCTATTCGGGCAGGGAAAAGTTCAGGAAGCATTGACTTGTTACCGCAAGGCAGTTGAGGTTAAGCCGGATTATGCCGAAGCGTGGTATAACATGGCAACGGTTTTACATGATCAGGAAAAGTTTGAAGACGCGCTATCCGCTTATCAGAAGGCGATTTCCGTCAAACCTGACTATGTGGACGCGTACAATAACATGGGAATTGTTTTCTGTGCGATGAATCGCTATGAAGACGCGCTCGCAAGCTATCAGAAAGCCATAACGCTCATGCCGCATGTTGCCGGGTGTTACAACAATCTGGGCGCGACCTTGTCTGATCTGAGACGATATGACGAAGCATTGTCCGCATTCAATAAGGCGCTTGAACTCAATCCCCGGTATGCTGACGCATATAACAACATGGGCAATCTGTTCAAAAATCAGGGTAAGCCGGAACAGGCGCTTTCGGCATATCGCAAAGCTTTGTCGCTTCAGCCGGATTATGTTTCTGCATTGAACAATATCGGGCTTACCTTGAAAGAACTCGGGAAAAGCGAAGAAGCTATATCCTGTTACCGCAAAGTTCTGAGCATCAAGCCGGATGAGCCTGCGGCATACAGCAACTATTTCTATCTGCTTCAGAAAATGTGTTTTTGGAAAGAAAGCAATGCCTTGAAATCAAGGCTGGAGCAGATGACCCGAACCGCATTGGGGCAGGGACGCAAAACCTTTGAAACGCCGTTTGAAAATATAACGTATTATCCGGATCCGCTATACAATTTCAACTTAGCCCGCACTTGGAGCGATGCTATGGCTGCGGCTGCGGCAAATTCCGGTCTGAGATTTTCATTTGACAAACGCGGCAAAAACGATAAGATCGTCGTAGGCTATCTGTCGTTTGATTTTCGGCATCATGCCGTAGGACATCTGATTGCCGGGCTATTCGGATGCCATGATCGGAGTAAATTCAGAATTATTGCATATTCTTACGGATATGATGATGGCAGCGAATATCGGCGCCGGATTGCTCAGGACTGTGATGAATTTGTTGATATTCGGAATCTGTCAAATACAGAAGCGGCACAGCGGATTTATCACGATAAAGTGGATATTCTGGTGGATCTCATGGGGCATACGGGTTTCAGCCGCATGGATATCTGCGCGCTGCGTCCCGCGCCGGTTCAGGTTACATGGCTGGGATTTCCCGGCACCAGCGGCGCGGATTTTATTGACTATATCATCACAGATAAAACCATAAGCCCGGAATCGCACGAGCCGTATTACAGCGAAAAATTCGTGTATATGCCTGACACCTATCAGCCCAATGATCGGTGGCAGAAAATTTCAGATAAAAAATTTGCCCGATCAGACGCGGGGCTGCCGGAACCCACCCCTAACCCCTCCCAAGAGGGGAATGCCTTTGTGTTCTGTTCTTTCAGCCAAAGCTATAAAATTGAGCCGGTGATGTTTGATATTTGGATGCGGCTGTTGAAACAGGTTGAGGGCAGCGTGTTGTGGCTGATTGAATCGGATCCGACCACAGACCGCAATCTCAGGCAGGAGGCGCAGGAAAGAGGCGTGGATCCCCAGCGTCTGATATTTGCGCCCAGAATGGCAAAAGATGAGCATCTTGCCCGTCATCAGCTTGCGGATTTGGTTTTAGATACAATGATTTACAACGGACATACCACGACATCGGACGCGCTGTATGCCGGAGTGCCGGTGATTGCGATGCTGGGAAAACATTTTGCTTCGCGGGTATCTGCCAGCCTGCTCAAAGCGGTCGGCATGCCGGATTTGATTGTTCACAGTTTGGAAGAATATGAAGTACTTGCGCTGAGATTGGCGCAAAATCCGGCTGCTCTGTCTGCTCTTAGGGAGCGGCTTGAAAATAATCGCTTAACAAAGCCGCTATTTGATACGCCGCTGTTTGTCCGGCATCTTGAAAGCGGCTATCTTCAAATGATGAACATTTTTGAACAGGGACAAAAACCCGAAAAGATTGAGATTTCCAACGTCTGAATCAGGATGCGCCACCGGTATGAATTTCAATTCGCGGAGTTTCTTCTTTATGAATGAAAAGAGATATTTCGGCGGATAATCTTTTTTTCTTACAGAAGAAACTCCTTCAATAACCAGACTTCAAAAAACTGTCGCAAGTATTGATAACCATCAGACAAGAATCATTTGCGAGGTATCACCATGACTGAATATCCCAAAATCGAAACATTGTATAATCGTGATGAGAAAACATTCAAAGTTCTCATTGACAGATTGCGTATGGCTGAATTCAGCAATATCCGCCGGTGGCAAATTACGGAAAAAGTTGACGGGACAAATGTGCGGATTTTCCTGTTGCCGGATGGCAGTGTCAGTTATTACGGGCGCAGCGATAATGCTCAGATGCACGAAAAACTGAGGGAATATCTGCACGAAACTTTTCCATCTGAAAAACTGCTCTCTGCATTTGATGCTGCCAAAGAGAACCAGATTGTGCTGTTCGGGGAAGGTTACGGCGCGAAAATTCAGAAAGGCGGTTCATATCGCAAAGGCATGGCATTCCGGCTGTTCGATGTTCTTGTGGGGCAATGGTGGCTGGAGCCTGCGGCAATTTCGGATGTTGCGGCAAAGTTGAACATCCTCACGGCTCCGTATCTCGGAGAAATTGAAAGCCTTCCGCAGTCTGCCGATGATCTGAAAGCCATTCTCGGTAATGATGGGAAAAGCACGGTAGCCATACAGGATGGCGGAACAGGCGTCCGGGCTGAAGGCATTGTGGCGCGGACATCTCCGATGCTGTTCACGCGGCGCGGCGGACGGCTGATGTGGAAATTGAAATTCAGTGACTTCTGATAAAGCCGAGCGATAAATCGCCCGGCTATAAGCCGAAGCCTGCTTAAGCAGGCTTGAGCTTTCAGCCCTGAAATTTATTTCGGGGCGTAATTCGGAAAAGGCAAATATTATGCCTGAAAAAAACCAAATTCGGGGTTGTATATCAGGAAAATGATTAGCGAATGGAAAAATCATGCGGCTAATTACGGGGGAGAGCTATGCTGAAATACTTTACAGTTGAAAACTATAAGAATCTTCAATTTAAAGACGGACTTACCTTCAATCCGAAACTGAATATTTTCATAGGTCCCAATAATAGCGGCAAGAGCAACCTGATAGACGGCATGAATTTTTGGGCTGATCTTCTTAAAGTCGGATTTCAGCAGTCTCTTTTGAAAAGAAATTTCAGAGCGATTCTGAATCGCTATTATGAAAACAACGATATACTTTTCAAGTATATAATAAATATCAAAGAATTTGTCAATTTGGAATATAGTTTGAGTGTTTTTATTCCTACAAAGGATTATTATCATAATTCAGTAATATTTTATGAAGGTTTATTTTATGATGAAACTATTGCTAAAAAGGAGATTCCTTTTTATTCTATGATATATAGAGATAATATAAATGACTTATATTTTTCACCTATTGGAAAAGTAAGAAGAGGAAAAACAAGAAGAGTTAAAATTAAAGTTAGTGATAAAGATAGTATTTTAAATAAAATTGATTTATTATTCGATGTTAAGAGTCTAAAAAATATCTATCCCCAAATTTATGAATCGGCTAAATCAATCAGATCATACTTTGAATATTGGAAATATTATCACATGGCGGATATTCCGATTTCAAATATCAAATCTTATTCCAGACTCAGAGGCGAGGAAAAATTTGTCAATAAACACTGCGATAATTTTGCCAATGTCGTAAGAGTCATTTTTCCGAAATATCCGTCTTTTAAGCTGCAATATTTTGAATATCTGCGTAAATTCATGCCCATAGATTATATGGACTATGAAATTGTCGGCGACCGAGATGTCAATCTGTTCATCATGGTCAAAGACAAACGCTTTGATTTGAATGAACTTTCTGACGGCACAGCCCGATTGCTTCTTCTTCTTTTTATTCTGTGTTCACCGGAAAAGCCGAAAGTATTGTTTATTGATGAACCGGAACTCAATATTCATCCGGCGTGGCTGCGGGTATTGAGCAATGTTATCAGAGACAGAAGCCATCATGTTCAGATTTTTTTAAGTACGCATTCGCCCGAACTGCTTGACCCAATGACAGAATTAGTGATGAACGGAGAGGCAAATGTGTATGTATTTGACAGAGATGGCAATGTCAAGCCGTTATCATTAAATGAAGAACTTCTGCAATTTGTAAAAGACGGCTGGGAGTTGGGAGATTTGTATCGGGTCGGCGATCCGGTTATCGGAGGCTGGCCGTGGTGATTTTGTGCGGTTATACCGGCGGATATACGGAATTGGGCGGCGGAGAAAAATTTCTGCAAAAAATTCGGAATGATGTTAAGTATGAACGAATAACTCCGGCAACATATAAAAGAACGGGAAAAGTCAGCCGAACAAAACAATGCGATATAAAACCTGATGATGTTGGAATAACAGGAAAATATCTTTTAAATGAGATTTTGAAGAGATTCAGAAATAATCAATATCGAAACAATGCCGCCGCGATTATCGTCATGGATGATACGGATTGCAAACTGAAGGATAAGCAGAAAAAGTACAAAAATGCGGTCAATGCTTTTGAAGCTGAGATAAAGAAAATAAATCCTGATATTCAGCTAATTTTCTTCTTAGCTGACCCTGAAATTGAGATGTGGTTTTATTATGATGCCACGAATATTTTTAACAATAATATTCCGTTAATCAAAGAGCTTAACAAGCTTTATGCTGACTATAAAAAATCCGGCTGGAAATACGATTCTTCAAAAGACTCTTGTTTGAAAAAATATTCCGAATCATTTGAAGATATTCTGAAAAAGCATGAAATCAACTATTCCAAAAAAAGTGATGGTTCTGATTATTTGCGTAAGGCATCTCCTGCGATGATTGCCAATCAGGATAATGAGATAGGCAAAGCAGCGGCAATTCTGAAAGGAGTAACACCTTTGCAATTGATGAGGTAATTTTGAGCGATTGGAAAAACACATTATATTACGGCGAAAATCTTGCGGTCATGCGGGAATATCTTCCGAATGAGAGCGTTGATCTGATTTATCTTGATCCGCCGTTCAATTCAAATCGCAATTACAATGTCTTATTCAGAGAAGAATCGGGCGAGGATTCACAGGCTCAGATTACCGCTTTTGAAGATACATGGCAATGGGATGACGCTGCCAGAGAGACGTATTATGAACTGATTAAGAACTCGCCTGAAAATGTTTCCCGGATGATCGGCGCATTTCACGATTTTATCGGCAGAAATCAGATGATGGCGTATATGGTGATGATGACGATCCGGCTGATTGCGTTGCGCCGGATTCTGAAATCTACCGGCAGCCTGTATCTGCATTGCGATCCGACCGCAAGTCATTATCTCAAAATTGTGCTGGATACCATTTTCGGAAAAGAAAATTTCAGAAATGAGATTATATGGTATTATTCCGGCTGGGTAAAAAAAATGAAAGATCGCTTTGCATCCAAGCACGATATTATCTTTTTTTATGCAAAAAGCGCGAAAAGTCATTTCAATTCTTACGCTGTGAAATGGGAAAGAGATGAATATCTGAAGATACAGAAACAGAAAATTTATATTGATGAAGATGGCAGAGAATATATTCCTACGCACGGAGTCGAAGGCAGAGCAAAAAGATATCTGGATGAGGCTCTTGTCGAAGGTAGGTATGCAGATGATTTATGGCAACTGTCTCCGCTGAGCAGTTCAGCTAAAGAACGCATGGGCTATCCGACCCAAAAACCGCTTGCGCTTTTAGAAAGAATCATTCAGGCAAGCAGCAATCCCGGCGATATTGTGCTTGATCCGTTCTGCGGGTGCGGCACGGCGATTGTTGCGGCACAGAAGCTTGATCGCCGCTGGATCGGCATTGACATCACACATCTTGCAGTCGCGCTTCAGAAATACCGGCTGAAACAGAGCTTTGATCTGACGGATAAAAAAGATTACGAAGTTATCGGAGAGCCGGAAGACCTGCCTTCTGCGGAACAGTTGGCAAAAGATGACCGCTATCAGTTCCAATGGTGGGCGTTGTCGCTGATTCAGGCAAAACCGGTCGGCGGAGAGTCTGACAGCAGGAAAGGCAAAAAGGGCAAAGACAGAGGCATTGACGGCATCATCAGCTTCATTGATGATTCATCCGAAAAAGCGAAAAAAGTGCTTGTTCAGGTCAAAAGCGGGCATGTCGGCGCGAAAGATATTCGTGATCTCAGAGGAACGGTTGAAAGAGAGAATGCCGCTATCGGTGTTTTCATAACGCTGAATCCTCCGTCAAAAGATATGAAACAGGAAGCCGGAGACGCCGGATATTACGAATCCGAATATTTCAATAAAAAATATCCGAAAATTCAGATTCTTACGATTGACGAACTTTTTTCCGGCGCGGCGGTCAACATGCCTTCGGAACTGACCACATTCAAGAAAATTCCGAGTATGAACAATCATTCGCAGGAGAAGATATGTTGATGAACGAATGGAAACATAAGGAGTTGCTGTGATGAAAATTCTCTATATTGCTCATCGGATTCCGTATCCGCCGAACAAAGGGGATAAAATCCGATCATTTAATGAAGTCAAATATTTATCCAAACAACATGACATTGATCTGATCTGTCTTGCAGACAATCCGGACGACCTCCGATTCAAAGAAAATCTGGAAAAATACTGTCGCCGGGTATTTGTGCAGCCGTTTGATACGAAATTGGCTAAACTCAGAGGATTGATACGCCTTCTCAGTGGCGGATCAATATCTGCGGGCTATTTTTATCTGAAAGCTGTGCAGAGAGTTGTGAATCAATGGCTTTCCGACACAAATTATGATGCGGTCATCTGCTTTTCTTCACCGATGGCAGAATATCTCTTTCATTCAAAACAACTTCTCACTTCTCACTTCTCACTTCTCACTGTTTTGATAATGGATTTCTGCGACTTAGATTCGGATAAATGGCGGCAGTATTCAACACAATCCGCTTTTCCGTTGAATCTGATCTACCGTATGGAGTATAAGCGTCTGTTGGAATATGAAAAAAAGATTAACGCCGCTTTTGATCATTCGGTGTTTGTCTCCCGGCAGGAGGCTGACTTGTTTTATCAATTGAATCCCAAAGCAAAAAATGTCAGCGTGATTGCAAATGGCGTGGATTCGGAGTATTTTTCTCCGAG
>DYRC01000027.1:3597-8652 GCA_020718925.1 Desulfonema limicola | reverse complement strand
AAGGTTCTTGAAGCAATGTCTGTGGGAAAAGCCGTTGTTACAACATCTGCGGCGATTCGGGGGATCAGCCCGTTATCTGATAACTGCCTGTTGGTTGCCGATACTCCGGAAGAATTTGCAGAAAAGGTGTTGCGCCTGCTTGAAGATGAGGAATTAAGAAAAACTCTGGGGAAAAATGCCCGCGAGTTTGTGAAGTGTCATTACGACTGGCAGACTAACATGAAAAAATTCGTGATTTGTTGACAGAGGCAAAAAATGAAAAAATACACAAAATTTTATCCGATGCTCATCTCGCTGACAGCGGTTCTGATAGGTGTTCTTGCGTATGCTTACGGCGTTCCGTTTCTGGACCTTATGGAACTCAGAACCGTTGATTTGCGGTTTATTTCCATAGGAAAACAGGCTCCGGATCCGAATATTGTCATGGCAGTGATTGATGAAAAAAGCATTGCCAGAGAAGGAAAATGGATTTGGCCCAGATCGAAAATCGCAAAACTGATTCGTGAGCTTTCACAAGCCGGGGCAAAGGTGATTGCGTTTGATATAGGTTTTCTGGAGCCTGATCAGAGCAAGCAGCATGTATTTCAGGTAATAAATCAAATCAAAGACAAATTTCAGCAGGATGGAACGCAGGCGTTTTTGGACAATCTGAAAAAAGAATCAGATTATGACAACATGCTTGCAGAAGCAATCAGAGATTCAAAAGCAAAGGTGGTACTGGGGTATTTTTTTCATATCAACAAAGAAGAGGCAGCGGGCTTAACAAACGAGGAACGCCAAATTCATATTGAAAACATCAGCAGTTCCAAATATAAACTGCTGCAATTAGATTCGCCGGAAGCCCTGAAGTCATTAAAACTGGAAGCTTACGCGCCTCAGTCGAATATTTCCGACATCGCAAAACAGACGCCGTTTGCCGGCTATTTCAATATGATGCCGGACAAAGACGGGGTGGTGCGCTCAATTCCGGCAGTCATAAAACTCGGAGATTCGCTCTATCCGCCCTTATCGCTTCTGACAGCGAGTATCGCGTTAAATGCGAATATTCTTTTGCGCGTTGATCATATTGGCTTGAAATCATTGAAAGTAGGCAATATATCTGTTCCGACAGACGAATCCGGACGGATTCTCATCAACTATCGGGGGGGAGAAAAAACGTTTCCGCATATCCCGGTTACGGACATCATGAACAGAAATGTAAGTCCTGACAAATTAAAGGATAAAATTGTGCTGGTGGGCGCGACAGCAATCGCTATCTACGATCTTCGGGTTACGCCCTTTGCCAATGAATTTCCGGGTCTTGAAATCCATGCCAATATCATTGATAATATTCTGAACGACCGGATTCTGCATCGCCCGGACTGGATGGCGATTTTCGATGTTATGGCAATGATTTCTTTCGGAATATTGCTGGGGCTTATTCTTCCCCGCGTTGAAGCGTTGTCAGGATTTATCGTTACTGCCGGTATCTTTTCCGGTCATATTCTGATATGTCAGTATCTTTTTCAAAAAGGGCTGGTTCTGAATCTGGTATATCCTCTGGTGATAACACTGCTGATTTATGTGGGCATTACCGCATATCGCTATGTTACGGAATCCGGGCAGAAAAAATTCATCAGAGAGGCGTTTTCGCATTATCTTGCGCCATCGGTGGTCAAGCAGTTGATCGAATCTCCCGAAAAGCTGATATTAGGCGGAGAAGAGCGCAATATCACAGCATTTTTCTCCGATGTTCAAAGCTTTACCAGCATTTCCGAAAAACTCAGTCCCCATGATCTGGTGCATCTTCTGAATGAATTTTTAACCGAAATGACGGATGTTATTCTGAAATACGAAGGCACGGTGGATAAATTCGAGGGAGATGCGATTATTGCCTTTTTCGGTGCGCCCAATGATCTCGGAAATCATGCTGAAATTGCCTGTATGGCGTGTATTGATATGCAGAAGCGGCTTGCACTACTACGCGAACGATGGAAATCAGAAGGCAGACCGGAGCTTAAAATGCGAATCGGACTCTGCACCGGACCTGCGGTTGTCGGAAATATGGGGTCAAAAAGCCGGATGGATTACACCATGATGGGCGATACGGTCAACACCGCCGCCCGGCTTGAAGGCGTGAACAAGCTTTATGGCACATACATTATGATGAGCGAAAGCACACTCCAGGCGATTGATAAAGCCAAGTTCATAACGCGGGAATTGGATGCGATATATGTGGTCGGAAAGCAGATACCGATAACGATTTATCAACTGATAGGCTATGCTGACGACAATCTTGCCCGCGAAGCTGTTTTGCAGTATGAAAAAGGGCTTGCCGCATATCGGCGCCAGCAATGGGATGAGTCGGCGGCTTTTTTCAATGCTGCATTGAATCTTTTGCCTGAAGACGGACCCAGCCGGGCTATGGCAGAGCGATGTCAAAAATTCAAACTGAATCCGCCGCCGGAGTGGAACGGCGTATTCAATATAAAAGATAAAATCTGATCGGAAAAGATATGTTTTACAGATTTTTTGTTGCCTTGATATTCCTGATTCTGTCTGTCTGCGTTATTAACCAATTTTACAGTTATGAGTCTTTAACCCTGACCGTAGAGCGATCTCCGGAATTGAAAGAATCAAATGAGCTGCTGTCTTTTTTATGCGCCAAATTTAAAAAACCGGGAAATTGTGTTGTCTTTGATTCCTACGAGCAGTGGGAAGTTTTTTTTGATACAGGAAAAGGATATAATGCCTCAGACTATCTGAATGTCAAATTCAAAGAATATGATAATATTATAAAATTTGAACTTCCACCTGTCCGGATCAAAACCTTTCGCATTGATCCGGGGACGCATCCCAAGGTTGTTTTAATCAGAGAAATCTGCATTCAAAGTTCGCGGCGGCAAATCTGCTGGCAGCCTGACGAAATTGCAAAAAACTTTAATCCGCTTCGTGATATCAGCGATTTTATGCCGACACCGCAGGGATTATGTCTTAAAATTACAGGCGGTGATCCGTTTTTTTCGTATAAAGGCGATTTGAATACGCTGATGGAGTCGGATACCGGCGTTAAAAAATATATCCTTTATCTTGTGGCAATTGTGCTGTCAGCCGGGATATTTTTTTTAATTCCCCCGGTATTTCAATTTTTCCGAAATCATCCCGAATACATAGAAAAAATCATTCTGTCGGAAAAATCAGATGAACAGCCGATAAGCATCAGGCGGTCTGTCAGTATTTTACTGATCGTGTTTGCTTATTTTTCGCTATGGGCGTTTATCAAGCCGCCGGGACAATCTCCTGATGAAATTGCACATCTTATCAAGGTTTTTTCTATTCCGCAGCATCCCTGGCTCACGCCTGCCGCTATATTTGAACTGGATAAACGCTTGTATAATCCGGTGATAGATTATCCGGTTATTGATCTTGTGCCGCATCATTATGATCAGAAATTTACCAAAAAAGATTATATTGCCATGAAAATCCTGAAATGGGACGATAAAGCCGGTCTTCGGGAAGTTCAGACCAACGCGCACTCTTATCCCGGACTTTATTATATTACGGTTTTTCTGTGCAGCGAATTTCTCAAAAACGCCTGTCATCTCAGCCCGTTTGAAACCTTTTATGTCTATCGCCTGATTACCGCATGGTTTGCGGCAATGCTTTGGCTTTGGATATACCATGCGTTAGAAGCAGTGCAAAGTGCAAAGTGCAAAGTGCAAAGTGTTCATGGTATTGAGCCTTATCGGAAATTTCTGTTTTGGGGCATTGTTCTGATTCCCGTGCTGGGGTTTATGAGTTCAAGCGTCAATCCGGATGCGTTTGCGCTTCCTCTGACCGCGCTGTGCATGATTTATTCTTATTCGGCAATTGCAGAGGGGAAACATAAGTTCCTTGCTGTCAGCGTATTTCTGCTGAATTTGTTTGTGAAACCCTCAGCGCTTCTGCTTTTTCCGACATTGGGGCTTTTAACCTGTGGAATATTGCTTTTCCGGGATGAGCGCAAAGATATTATCAGACGCTTTTTTATGCTGACAATCCCGGCGTTTATCATAAGCTACATTTCTTTTTATCAGTGGTCAAAGCCCATCTTATACGGCAGCCCGATCACTATCGGTTTAACGGAATATGTAAAACAGTTTTTTTACAAAATACCCAGCTTTTTTATCATGTACTGGGGAGATTTGGGACATCTGGATGTGGTGTTGGATGAACATTATTATCTGAAATTAAAATATATTCTTCTTATCAACGTTTCCTGTGTTCTGATAGGATGGCGCAATTTCAAAGAAAAAGGCTGGGCATCCTATTTTCTTTTGTTTGCGCTGATTTATTGCGCCGGAGTAGTTGCCGGTGAATATCATTATCTTCATGTAGCCGGATATACGCTTCAGGGCAGATATTTTTTGCCGGCAGCCTTAGGCTTGTCCGCCGCATTCAGCGTTCACAGGTTTCTGCCTGCAATGTATCTGTTTATGGGCTATCTTTTTATCTTCAACATTGCCCTGATCCATGAAAGCCTTTATCGCTATTTCGGATTTGATTTAATTGTATTTTTGCCGTTTTAACAAAAAATGCTTGACTTTTTCTGCTGATATATGAGAAATAAGGGTTGTTCTGAAATTGAATACGCGCCCGTAGCTCAGCTGGATAGAGTGCCGGACTACGAATCCGTAGGTCACAGGTTCGAATCCTGTCGGGCGCGCCATCACAAATAATCCTGTTTCAGAACTCCCTGCCCCTGAAATTTTCCAGCATGGCTCAGCCATCGCCCTGATGAATGAACAGCAATAAACCCTGAGAGGAAAAACAATTTATGATTCTCATTATAGATTTCGGTTCTCAATATAACCAACTCATTGCCCGGCGGGTTCGGGAATGCAGCGTGTATTGTCAGATTGAGCCGCCTTCAATCAGCATTGAACAAATCAGAACGCTTAAACCGAAGGGCATTATTCTGTCCGGCGGACCATGCAGCGTGTATGAAAAAAACGCGCCCCGCGCTGATAAATCCCTGTTTGATTTGGGTATTCCTATCTTAGGAATCTGTTACGGAATGCAGTTTATGATAGACAG
>DYRC01000027.1:0-3497 GCA_020718925.1 Desulfonema limicola | reverse complement strand
ATTTGGGTATTCCTATCTTAGGAATCTGTTACGGAATGCAGTTTATGATAGACAGCTTAGGCGGCGCAATCAAAGGCGCGGGTAGGCGGGAATACGGCTTTGCAGAGCTTCTGATAAAACAGCCCAAAGGAATTTTCAAAAATATCAAAGACAAAACGCAATGCTGGATGAGTCATGGGGATTCTGCTGAAAAATTGCCGCCGGGCTTTGAGATTACCGCATCCACAGACAACACCGCCATTGCCGCCATTGTTCATAAAAAGAAAAAGTTTTATGGCTTTCAGTTTCATCCCGAAGTGGCACATACGCCCGAAGGCACTGCCATGCTTAAAAATTTTCTGTTTGATGTTTGCGGATGCAAGCCGGATTGGACAATGAAATCCTTTGCCAAAGAAACCGTTGAGCAGATTCGGCAGACGGTCGGCGATAGCAAAGTTATTCTGGGATTGAGCGGGGGCGTGGATTCATCTGTGGCGGCGTTGCTGATTCACAAAGCCATTGACAAAAACCTAACCTGTATTTTTGTGGACAACGGCTTGCTCCGAAAAGATGAGGCAGAAAAGCTTAAAGTCCGGCTGAAAGAAAATCTCAATATCAACATCCGCTTTATCAATGCCGCAAATACCTTTTTAAAAGCACTCAAAGGCGTTACAGACCCGGAAAAAAAGCGCAAAATTATCGGAAAACTTTTTATTGAGGTGTTTCAGACAGAGGCAAAAAAGATTACAGGTGTGCAATTTTTGGCACAGGGGACACTTTATCCGGATGTGATTGAGTCTGTATCTGCATTCGGCGGTCCATCGTCAGTGATC
Source organism: Desulfonema limicola (assembly GCA_020718925.1). Classification (GTDB taxonomy): domain Bacteria; phylum Desulfobacterota; class Desulfobacteria; order Desulfobacterales; family DYRC01; genus DYRC01. The sequence continues at coordinate 2,685 of DYRC01000027.1, read as the reverse complement.
AAATCTCACCATAACGTGGGCGGTCTCCCCAAAAAAATGAAGCTTAAATTAGTTGAGCCGTTGAAATATCTGTTCAAAGACGAAGTGCGGCAGTTGGGGCAAGAATTGGGCTTGCATGATGATCTGGTCTGGCGTCAGCCGTTTCCGGGTCCCGGGCTTGGCATTCGGATTTTGGGAGAAATTACCAGAAAGCGGCTGGATATTTTAAGAGAAGCGGATGCTGTTTTGCTTGAAGAAATCCGAAAGAACGGGTATTATAAAAAGTTGTGGCAGTCGTTTGCGGTACTTTTGCCGATTAAAAGCGTCGGCGTGATGGGCGATCATCGCACTTATGAAAATATTATTGCAATCAGGGCAGTTACCAGCAAAGATGCCATGACCGCCGATTGGGCAAAATTGCCGGATGCATTGCTGGGAACGATTTCCAATCGGATTATCAACGAAGTCAGGGGCGTGAACCGGGTGGTGTATGACATCAGTTCAAAGCCGCCCAGCACCATTGAGTGGGAATAAGAAACAGTAAATGGATAATTTCAAAATCAGTGCTGACACTGAAAGACCGGATGCTTATCTGCGTCCGAAAAGAGAAAGCCTCAAACTTGAGAAAGTGAGCCGGCGAATTACTCTGGCATCTTTTTTGCTTTTCTTTCTGATGGCTGCGATAGCGTTTGCCGGATATAGTTATATTCAGAAAAAGTTTGATGCTCTCAACAACGCCGGTGAGAGCGAAGTCAAAGGGCTTTCCAAAGATTTGCAAGCCAAGTTTGCTGATTTGGGGCAGAGAATTGTCAAACTCGAGGAATCTTTTAAAAAAGAGGTTGCGCCGCTGGGTGAGCTTTCTGTGAATTTTGAGGAAACCGCCGCCGCATTGACTGATTTAAGAGAAACTCTGAAAAGATTGGACGGGCTGATCACTGAAATCAAATCTTCCAAAGCTGATAAAAAAGACTTGGAAAGACTTGATAAAATTGACAGGGTGGAAAAAAACTTTGCCGAAATCAGTGCATCGTATGAGACTGTCCGCGCCGAAGTCAGAGGAATAGATTCCCGCGTCAAAGCAATGGAGGACAAAATAAGCAGCCAATTTAGCAAAATGGTTGAAAGCGTTGAAAAAGCAGCCAATGAAATCAACCGGGTACAGGCTGATATTTCCAAACAGTCTTTTAATAAAATAGATCAGAAAACGCTGGATATTGCGCTCAAACGGCAGCAGGACAAGTTTCAGAAGGATTTGAGCGATATTACCGGCAAGCTTCAGGAGAGAGAAGATCAGATAAAGATGTTGGATCGGCGGGTAAAAGAATTGGAAACCGGAGCGAGATCATCCGCGCCTTTGCCAAGACCGTCTTCTGTCAGACCCGCGGGTCCGTTAAAACCTGATCCGATTACCGAGCAAAATCTTGATTAAAAACAGAATGTCAGCACATTGATTCGGCATTCTCAATCATAAAACCTGAAAAGGAGATTAAAATCGTATGAAAAAGTTGATAGTTTTGTGTCTTGTAAGCGTAATGATGCTGCCCGCATGTGCAGAAATGACGGGTCCCCAGACCAATACCGGCAAGGGTGCGGTTTATGGCACTGCGGGAGGCGCGGCAGCCGGAGCGTTAGCCGGTCAGTTGATCGGACGCAACACCAAATCCACATTGATAGGCGCGGCTATCGGCGCGGCTGTCGGAGGCGTAGCCGGAGCGAGCATCGGACAGATGATGGATAAGCAGGCTGCGGCATTCCAGCAGGCATTGGCAGAGTCTCAGGCAATGAGTATGCGCCGGGAACCGGATCCTACGCCTACATCTTACGGCGGAAATACCGGCGGACAGCAGCAAGCCCCGCCGCAGATTATTGCGCTGACCTTGAAAGGCGATGTGTTCTTCAAGACCGGTTCGGCAGAAGTTTATCCGGGAGCATATTCTGAAATTGATCGTATTGCTCAGGTTATGACCCAGTATCCTCAGACAACCATTACTGTTGAAGGACATACGGACAGCGTAGGTTCTGATTCGCTTAACCAGAGATTGTCCGAACAACGCGCCCAGTCCGTAGCGAGTCTGCTGTCGCAGCGCGGCGTAGAGTATTCCCGAATTACAACTATCGGATACGGAGAAACCCGTCCGATTGCTTCAAACAATACCGAAGGCGGAAAGCAGTTGAACCGCCGGGTCGAAATCAGAATCAGACCCATGAGCCAGTCATAACAACGAATTTTCCGCTAACCTAACCCCCCGGACCCCTTCCCTGAGAGTGAAGGGGGGACATCATCAGTACTCCCCTCTCCGTTTCGGGGAGGGGGCGGGGGCATTGCCATCAAGTTAAGAGAAGAATGTCTGAAATTCCGTATTTTATGAAATAATAACCCTGCGGAAGACAGATTCATAACTGACTGCTTTTTTCAGTCTCAGATATTCGCAACGGATATATGATGGTGTCAGAATCCCATCCGGTTTTTCGGAAACCGGAAACATACGTTTATCTTTCCGTCTATTATGACAAAATCGGATGTTATACAGGCTGCATTATTTATGCCATAATCAGAAATTCAGATCAGCAATAATTTTCCGGTAAACCTTAAAAAAATTATATTATACTTAATTTATTATGTTTATTTACAGACAGCTTTTTATTTTGTAAAATCGTAAAAAAGTTCTTGCTTTTTCATATCGGCTGCTATATGGATTGACACAT
>DYRC01000026.1 GCA_020718925.1 Desulfonema limicola | reverse complement strand
TTATATTCGGGTTAAAACAGATTGTGATACAGGGGATGATTGTTTTTCAGCTTTGATAGATCAGATTGTGCTATCTGAGGATAAGCGTCTGACGTTTCCATTCGGGGTCTTGCCAGCGATGAAACGGCGTCAGAGACGTAGGGCTTTCTGCCTGTTTTTCCACATCCAGCGTATCCAAGCGAATGATCTCAAAACTCTTTCTGAACTTACCATTGATCCACGCCTCACGCGCTGCCAGAATCCGCGTGCTGTCAGGAGTCCATCCGGCAAACTCAATATATCCCAAATCAGGTTCGTTGATATTCGGCGGAATCACATCGGCTTTCCATTGTCCGTCAATTTTATGAAACACCCACAATTCCCGCCATGTATCCAGTGTTTGCACGGCAATTGCCGCCGCAGTATTATTCGCAGAAACGCTGAATGAGTTTGTCCAGACAATTCCGTAAGTACAGCGTTCTGTTAAAACACTTTTATGGGCATCTGTCAGCTTGACGCAGGTTTCGCCGGGCTTGCCGGAAGCAGTAACAATCATCAGAGAACCTTTCTTACATTCCCCATGTTGCATTTTGCATTTTGCACTCTGCACTTCCCCCGCCGCCCATCTGGACGCGCTTGCCCGTATCGCAGCTTCGGTATAAGATTTGTTATCTTCATCTGCAAGTTCAGCCTTATCAACTCCGGACAGTTCCTGAATAGCCCGATCTGCCGCCATCTGCCCGGATTCTTTCTGTCTTGCTTTTTGAAACGCCAATCCAGCCCACACTCCGGCACGGCGGATTCGGATACGGTTGGCAATAAATGCCGGAAGTTTTGACAAATCAACTTTATCCAGCACATCAGAACGCCACAGATCAAGGCTGTGTTTCTGAACCGGACTCAGATTGGGGTCAGAACATTCATATTTGCTTAATGCCAAAGCCGCACGGGCGCGTTGTTCCGCATCTGACGGCAATGCCAAAACCCGCCGGAATGCCTCGCCCTCATAGCAAATCTGAATCTGATTCTGACGGTCAAAACTCTGAAAAATAACGCCATATCCGGCAGCCACATCAAGATGCGAGGCAATGATTTCATCTCCGGGACGTCCTTTTCGGGCAGACGCACGTTTGGCAAGCCGATCCGCAAATCCGCCGAGTAAATCGAAAATCTCCGCATTAATCGCCGAAGCATCCGCAGCTTTGAGAAATAATGCCGCATAGCCGATTCCCAAAGCCTCAGCCCCCGGCGTATCGCGCAGAAATCGGATAATTGATAGCAATTCCGGGGCAGTAGATGGTTCAAGCGAATAGGTGCGGACATAAGATGTGCGGATATATCCTGAGCGCTCCCGGCGGTGATCATAGACCTGTAAATAGCCCAAACGCTGACCGCGCACTTCCAGCGCATCGCCCTGATATAAAATAGTCTGCTGCAAGGCATTTTCACGCGGGGCGGTTCGCAGGGCTGCCGGTTCCTGAACAACAATCGCGGCGGCAATAAGAATAGCAATCATGGTTTATTCTGTCTTTCGGGCTTCAGGAGTATTTCCGGTTGAATCCGCGCCTGCTTTCGGAGGCGTCTTTGCCTGTGGCATCGCAGTGCCTAATATTCCGGCAGCAATAAATCCGCCGGATTCGGGCGGCGGCGCAATAATCACCGAAATCTTGTCTGAAAGCTTATCTGCCAGAGTTTTCTGAATCAGTAGCGGATTTTGGGTAATCAACGCGCTGTCGCGGGCTAATTGTTCGCTGGAGGCTTTTCCGACAACTTCTACCCGGTATGCTTCAGCTTCCGCCAGCTTGCGCCGTGAATCTGCTTCACCGGCTGCTGAAATCCGGCGGGCTTCGGCTTCGCCTTCGGCAGTTTTCATGCGGGAGGCTTTATCTGCTTCCGCCTCAAGTTTGCGCTGCTCAATCTGTTTCTGCTTGAACGGAATAATATGCTTCATAGCTTCGGATTTGGCTTTGGCAGCAATGATTTCCTCATTTCCGGCAGCTTCGGCGGCTTTTTCGCGCTTGAGCTTCTCCGCATCCGCCTCAAGTCCCTTCTGTTTTACTTCTTTTTCTTTAAGTTCAAGGGTATAGCGCATTTTTTCAGCATTGAGTTCTTCGGCAAGCAGACTGTCCATGCCGGCTCTGTATTCTTCCGGCAAATCCACATTGCCCATGAATACGGCTTTAAGCGATATGCCGTCAGATGCAAGCAGAGGTTTTAAGTCAGTTTCAATATTCTTCTGAATCACATCGCGCTGAGTGGAAAAAATTTCGCGCACCGTATGTTTTGCCAATATTTTGTATATGATACCCTCAACCAGCGGCTCTACAACTTTGCCGTTAATATCCTCCGGCAGATTCATTGCGGTGGTGGTTACTTTTGACGGATCAAGTGCGTAGCGGATAGTCAGATCAACGCCGATAGATAAGCCTTCAACCGATTGAAACGGGGCTTCACCTTTGGCTTTGGAACTCCGGACCGGGCGATATATCTGATCATGCAGATTGAAGCGGCGCAGATGATGCACACCCGGAATGAGCAGAACCCCGCCTTTATGAAATTCCGTCAGCTTTCCGGTGAGCCGGTTGATTCTGACGCCGATCTCCCCATGCCCGACAGTTGCCATAGGCTGCAAGATCGGCGCAAAGTAAATTCCGCCGACAATGAGCAGGATTGTGAGCAAAATGGGCATTCGCCGCTGGTTTACACTTTCGATAAATTCTTTTGCTGTTGGCATAAATTTTTCCTTTCAAGTATTTAACTTCTCTTCTCACTGCTTTTTCAGCATATATTCGTAAAAACAACATCTTATCAACGAGGAATCAGTCTGATTTCCAAACTGCAATTAACAGCATTCGCATATTTCTGTAAAACAGCCACAGACAAAGAACTCTTCCGATCTGTGATTCCTGCCTCCAGCCTTGATACACTGTGTGTTTTCATTCCCATGCGTTTTGCAACTTCTTCCTGAGTAAGCCCTGCCTGATGACGAGCCTTGAGTAATTCATCAAGTAATACAAATTCCGGCTTCAAATCCTCATATTCAGCTCTTACAGCCTGATTTTCCAGCATTTTTTTAATCATTTCATCATAAGTCAGCATTGTTTTTTCACCTCCTGCATTCTGAGATGGGCAATTTTAAGTTCTCTCAGAGGCGTCTTCTGTGATTTTTTGATAAATGTGTGCAACATCAAAATTTTATAATTTGCTAACGTACAGTAGAATATGCGAGATATGCCTTCTTTGGATTTCAAACGCAATTCAAACAATCCGTCACCTATTGCACGGGTATGAGGCATTCCGAGATCGGATCCGTATTTTATCATGCGTTGTGTCAGATGAATGTAACGTGCCTGAAGCCCGACAGGAAGATTCATAATTTCTTTCTGCAAGGCTTCATTGTAAAAGTGAATTTCCCATGTCATAATTACAGCTTATTAAGAGATTCAATCGTCAACATCATATTATCAATCAACCGCGTTTTTCCGATTTTAACCGCAAGCACCATGCGGACAGGTTTATCAAGAATCTGAACATCTTCAAGCGTATCCGGGTCGCAAATTCTGATATAATCAATCATGGCTTCGGGCTGAGAACTGATAATGTCTTTAGCCGCATCAATAATTTTTGCGGTCTCAATAACACCGGAATTGACAAGCTCCTGCGCCTTGTTCAATGAATTGTAAAGACACAACGCCTGCTTTCGCTGTTCGGGAGTCAGATAAGTATTTCTCGAACTCATCGCAAGCCCATCCGCTTCTCTGACAATCGGCGCGCCGATAATTTCAATGTCAAAATTCAGATCGCAGACCATCTGGCGAATGACAAGCAATTGCTGATAATCTTTCTGCCCGAATATGGCAATATGCGGCTTGACAATATTGAACAGCTTGCTGACAACCGTTGCCACGCCCTTGAAATGCGTGGGGCGCGAAATACCGCAGAGATGATTCGGCAGCTTTGTCAGATTGATATACGTCTGATACGCGCTTTGGTAAAGCTCCGTATCTTTGGGCGTGAACACCACGTCTGCGCCCGCGTCTTGGCACAGCGCAAGGTCTCTGTCCAAATTCCTAGGATATGACGTGAAATCTTCTCCTGGACCGAATTGCGTGGGATTGACAAAAATGCTGACAACTACCTCATTTGCCCGCTTTTTGCCGTCTTTCATCAGCGATAAATGCCCCTCATGCAGAAAGCCCATTGTAGGAACAAGCGCGATACTCCGCTCCCGCATTCTGGAAAAATCAGAGTGATTCTGCATTTCTCTGACAGTATTGATGATTTTCATAGCCTTTTCCTATCTTTCAAATTCTGAGAACATCATGTTCAGCAGCGATTTATGCCGGTTCTGTTCGGAGTGAATTCAAAGCTAATAATCTGATTTTTTTCAGAATAGCTAATACATGATACAGATCATTACCCGGATTCATCAGATCAAAAACGCGTGATACACCGTATTCAGGCGGCTCGGTTATAAGAAGTTTGAGAAATACATAACTGCCGCCGTTGGTTATCAGACCGTAACATGGTTTGCCGGGCAGCGGACTGGCTAACATATAAGCCAGAATCTGTGCAAGCCCTGCCCTGACCGAAAGCTCGGCACGTTTTGATTCGATGACAAGTACCCAGAAACTCTGTTCCAATATCAGAATATCAATTCTGCCTTCGACGGTGATATCCTCATCCGTATTTGTAACTCTGACCGAGGTTTCTGTTTTTATATGAAACGGCGCCAGCAGGAGATTTGCCAGATGAAGAAGCGGAGACAGAACAGTAAGCTGAACAGCATTTTCAAGCATACCCGGATACTTGATCAGATTCATATAGCCCGCTCTGACCAGATCGAGAAATATTTTTTCTTCCGCTGTAAGTGCCGGAGAATCAGTCTGCCATTCATGGAAAAACCGTTCATCCTCATTCAGATGAAGATGAAATTTTTTTTCCAGATCATACAGCGTGATGTCTTTGGCATATATGATATTATTTGTCATGGATACACCTTTTTCCTCTTAAAAATATCTATGATGCTGAAAATTAAACCAGTCCTGATTAAAAGTCAATCTAAAGCTTTTCATTGTCTTCAAAGTTTGATAATAACAAATCATGATCGTATTTTTAATGCGCTGAGGTGAAGTGTTGGTTTATCTGAAACTCTTATTGACCGCTTTTTTATGGGGTGGAACTTTCGTAGCCGGACGATTTCTGGCAAAGGATATGAGTCCTTTTTCTGCGGCATTTCTGCGCTTTGCCGTTGCATCATCATGCCTGCTTTTCATTGTATGGAAAACTGAAGGCAGACTCCCGCTGCTCAGAAAAAATCAGATCATTCCGGTTATTTTGTTAGGCATGAGCGGTATTTTCACTTATAATGTTTTCTTTTTCAAAGGATTGAAACTGATTGATGCAGGACGCGCCGCGTTGATCATTTCCACCAATCCTATTCTGATTACGCTGTGTTCCGCTTATTTTTTCAAGGAACGCTTAACACTTATCAAATCAATAGGAATTGCCATTTCAGTATCCGGCGCGATGATTGTTATTTCAAGAGGAAATCCGCTTGATATGCTGAACGGACATTTGGGCATCGGAGAGGCATACATCTTTGCTTCCGCCATCAGTTGGGTAACATATTCCCTGATTGGCAAGGCTGTTTTATCCGGCTTATCTCCGCTGATTTCTGTTTCCTATTCATCGGCGGTGGGCGCAATCGCATTGATGATCCCGGCGTTGTCCGAAGGAATGATGCACAATATCGGACAATATTCCGGCTTGGCTTGGCTGAGTATTTTTTATCTGGGAATTTTCGGGACAGCTATCGGATTTATCTGGTATTATCAGGGAATCAGAGCCATCGGACCCACAAAAGCGGGGCTGTTTATCAACTTTGTTCCTATCAGCGCGATTATTCTGGCGTTTCTGATTCTTGACGAACCGCTTACCATATCGCTGTTAATCGGTGCGGTTTTTGTCAGCACCGGCGTCTATCTTACGAATGCAGCATCTTATAGCAAAGCCGTATCTGTGGAATAAAACATAATGAATACCGAAAGCAAAATAATATTGGTTGTGGATGATGCAGCATCCGTGGTGATGGCTATCCGAAATATTCTGGATCCTTACTATGAGGTGAAAACCGCTTCAAGCGGAGAAGACGCGTTGACAATTCTTAATGCGTTCAAGCCGGACCTGATTCTTTTAGATGTAACCATGCCCGGCATTGACGGGTATGAAGTCTGTCGGCAGATCAGGGCAAACGAAGCGTTCAGAACCGTCAAAATTATCATGGTCTCCAGCAGAAGCGAATTGAAAGAGCGTCTGAACGGCTATGCGTCCGGCGCGGATGACTATATCGGCAAACCGTTTCAGGAAGAAGAACTGCTTGCCAAAGTCCGGGTCTTTCTGCGGATCAGGGCATTGGAAAATGAATTACAGCAGTTGAATAATACCTTGAACGAGCAGGTCAGCCTGCGTACCGAACAACTGCTTCTTGCTGAAAAGCTGGCGGCTATCGGAAGATATTCTGCCGGAATCGTTCATAATCTGAACACACCGCTTCAGGTGATTATGGGCAGCGCGGAACTTTTAGCCATCAAGCATCCGGATAATCCCAACATTATGCGGCTCAGAAAAGCTGCGGCTCAGATGAAAAAAATCATCAGCACCATTATCAGCACCGGGTATCGGGAGGGCGGCACCGAATATACAGAGCTTGATTTGAACGAAGTAATCAGGGATCAGATTGAACTGCTCAAATCCAATCCGTTTTTCAAGCATAAAATCCGAACCGAGTTGATATTATCACCCTTGCCGGCATATCGCGGCATTTACGCGCATTTCAGCCAAAGCTTCGGAAACCTGATAAAAAATGCTGCGGACGCGATGTATTCTTCCGAACAGAAATTTTTATCCATCACAACATCCGTGAAAGACGGCGTGATTCTTATCAAAATTTCCGATACGGGACACGGCATTTCCAAAGAGCGGATGGGAAAAATTTTCAATCCGTTTTTTACCACCAAGCCCCTGACCGCCTCTGATGAGCGCCCCACCGGAACCGGGCTGGGGCTGGCGTCTGCCAAAGAAATGATAGAAGCTTACGGCGGTGAAATTTCAGTGGAATCCCAGTTGGGTAAAGGAAGTATTTTTACGGTGATTTTGCCGATAATGAATAGAAAAGATTCGGGTAGAATCAATGAGTGGTAAACAGATTCGCCTGTCAGGGCAGCCCGGATTCCAAGTCATTCAACGCCGCATGAAACGCCCGTATCCGCTCGGATTTGGCTCTGATCTGCCCGATAGTCGCGGCAAGCAAGACTCCGCGATTTTTAAATAACAATGTCCGCCATTCCTGTTCGGATTCCGGCGCAAAACACAGCCGCACCCGGCAATCCCGCATAAAATCATCAGCAATCCGGCGGGGAAGATAGCGCTCGTTATTCAAGACCGCATAAATTGCCAGCATCGCATTTCCGGCAATTTTCTTTAAAATTTCATAGTCCTGCTCCCGCGAATCCGTAACCGGCGGATGCTTTTTCGTGTCAAATTTTGCCAATTTTTCAATATCGCCGCCATTTGCCGTTACCATATCACTCAGGCGTTTCCATGCCTGTTCTTTTTCATTCCACAATGTCGGATCGCAGAAATCCACCGCTTCCCTCAATTCATACCGAAGCACATATTTGAGATTTCGGGGCAGCTCCAATGCTTCCTGCAGCACCTCGACAACCGAATTATTCCCCTCTCTCCTTTCAGGGGAGAGGGGCAGGGGAGAGGGGTGAAAGCTGTCTATCAGATTTTTCAGTTTTTCCTCAGAGTTTTTTCCGTTGAGCAGCGGTTCTAATCCGGCTTTGGACAGAACAGAGGCAATTTTATCCTGCATGATGGGACCAAATTCCTGAATTTCATAAGAAAGGCGGTTGACTAGGCGCGAAAACTGCGTACTGATGCTTCGCATGGCATTCGGAATGGGATTTTCCCCCCGATGCCGGATAAGATATTCTTCAAGCTCTTTGGGCTGAGGAATTTGCGTTTGTATCTTCTTGGCTTCTTTGGCAAAAATATCATTGAGCGCGTTTTCCGATTCCAAAATTTTGGGGTCTTCCAGAATATCTCGCGTGGCATGATCCAACGCTGCCACAAGCTCCGTCCAAAAACCCTTGTCCTGATCGCCGTGATACCAATGAAACCATTTCTGAAATTCCTCATATTCCATATCCTGCTGCGTGGCGTCAGATGGGTGGCTCTTTTTCATGGCATCATGCAGAAGCCGAATCCGGGCTTGAATATTTTTGATTTTGGATTCAAATTCCCGAATGACCAGATCATCTTGCTCCGGCAGATGTTCGGCTAAATGAGCATTGACCCGCTCCATAAGCTGCGCCGCGTCTGATTCCCGAATAGCCTCAAACGGACCTGCAAAAATATGGCGCGGCACACCTGCATCAATTAAGTATTTGCGATGAATTTTGATATTTTCACCATCCGGATCAACCCGGCGATCCCAATTCAGCACAAATACCATCCGATTCAGCAAATCAATTTCATCCGGCTGGCGCGATACCGAATCCCAGAAATTATGAAAATTCTCATTCGGCGATGGTGTTGCGCCCGGACGGCTGGTTACTGCCAGCAAATCTGTTTCAGAGGCAATCGTGCCAAGCGTCAATTCTCTTGCCCGGCGATTGGGATCATCTACGCCCGGCGTGTCAATCCAGCGCAGATGCGGGGAGCCGCCGTTAAATGTCGTGTGAATCCGGCAGACTTTTGCCGCAGACACCCGCGCAAGATGGCGTCCGCGCAATTCCTCATCATCTTCCTGTGAATTGGCAGGTTTATGAGACACCCATTGTTTCAACTCGCTCAACGGTCTTCCGGCAAGCGGCGGTCTTCCCAAATTCTGGCGGCATTCTTCAAAATATCGCTGCAACTGCCCCAAATCGCGCAAAAGCTTGAACGCTGTCGTGCCGCCTGCAAGACAATCCGTTGGCGGCAAGTTCAGATGGGTAAATTCAACTGCGGAAACCGGCGGGCGGAACTGGGATTTTATCGGCTCAGGCAAAGCCGCCATAATTGTTTCTGCCACCGGCTTGATGACGCGCTCCATAAACTCGGCTTCGCTATAAAATTCAATATCAAAATCCGCGCGATCTTGGGCATAGTGAATTTCACAGCATACTGCGGTGCAGCGTTCATCAAATGCAGGTAAGGATTCAATGCCGGTTAAAGAACGCAAAAATGTGGTCTTGCCTGCTTTTTCAAGTCCCGCGATGGAAATCGTGATCAATCCGCTTTGAAACCGCGCATGTCGGATTGCCAAACGCTCCCTAAGCTTATCTGATTCGTCAATCAGGGCAAAAATTTCAAGCCGGAATTTCTGCATCTCCGGCGCGTCCGAACTCAACTGCCCAAGTGCTGCAAGAATCGCCCTAAGCTTTGTCCCGAACGCATCACAGCGATTCATCATGTCCTGAATCAGCGGCGCGTTTTTCTGACGCCGGATAACAATATCTTCACTGAGCTTGGGAATGTCCATGTCTGTCTCCTGTTTAATCTTCTTCATCGCGGTTCAGCAGAAAATAATTCGACCAGTTTTTGATTTTTTTCTGCAATTTGTAATATTCTACTGTGCCGTCCCGTTTCGGAAGCTCATCGTAAAATTCTATCCACTGCGGAAACATAAAAAAAGAAGGTCTGTATCGCTTATTTATCTCTTCAATCACAAACTTGCCCAGTTCTCTTTTCAAGTTTTCAGTGGCTTCAACATCCGGCTGAAGCACTACAAGCGCACGCGGTCTGTCTGCATGATTCTCATCCTTCATACTGAGTACCGTACTTTTTCGGACAATTTTTGTCTGCTTCTCCAATGTCCTCTTAATCAGCCAGTTATGTCTTTCATTTTTGCCCTTTTTCATTTCAGGAAGTTTTCCTTCGTTGACAAAATCAATCCAATGCGGATACATGTTATCAGGAAGCTTCATCTTTTTGACTTCATCCCAAAAAAAATTTTTGATTTCTTTTTTTTTATCTTCAGTCTTATCATTGCTGTTTTTCATTACCACGCAGGCGCAAGGTTTTACCATCTTGTCATATTCATCCTGCTTTGCCACCACTGCACATTCTTTGACCGCCGGAAAACGGCTGATAATTTCCTCCACCTGCTTTTTATGTTCTGCCGATATTTTTCCGCCCACAGAGATATCGTCAAATTCCCCCCGCAAATCCCAAAAATGAGATTCGCTGCGGGGAATAAGGTCTCTTAAAATGTTTGAACGTTCATCCAATATTCTGCCGTTGGTGAGAATAATCGTCAGTACCGGCATATATAACGCTATCAATATCCACCGGGCTTTTTTATTAATGTCTTTGGATGTCCCTAAAAATGCAATCAGAATGACCAGAACCATCGCGGTGGCGGTAATGACAAAAAAAGCATATTCGGGATTGGCACGTCCTCTGATAACGTCAATATTTGAATAAGAAGCGACAATGCTTAATAAAATCACCATATAATAAAATAGCAGCTTGATAAACTCCAATGCGGTCAACTGTTTATCGCTGATATAATTGTTTAAAATCAGATAAATCAGCCACATCAGAAAAATAACGGGCCAGGCGATCACCGTCTGAATATTCAGATGAAAATACAGCGTTTCATTCAGACGGCTGATATAATAGCCTGCATATTTGATGTAAGTAAAAAATATCTCCACCGCAGCTCTCCTCTATTCTTCCCGCAACGCAAGCGGCGGGGAAAGAATTTCATTGAACACCACCCACTGCTGGAGGGGGGAGTGAGAAGTGAGAAGTGAGAAGTGAAAAGTGTTATCTGCCGCGATAGCTTGCTCCGGTGCGGATTCACGGGAAATCTGATGCTCAAACGATGGCTCTAAGTCTTTTCCTTCCGGGCGGACATTTTCTGCCGCGTCAGGAGGCGTTTGTCGGACAGCCCATGCTTTTTTAAGCATATTCTGTGAGCCTTTATTGAAATGTCCGAAACGAATCCCCATCCCCATATCTTCAAAAGCTCTGTCAATGCTGATGCGAAGATCATCCGGCTCGCTCTCAACCGGCGCGGATGTTTTCGGCGCGGGACGGGGCGTAGCTTTAATCACCGGCGGCAGCGTTTGCTTATCAGGAGTGAAAATTCCTCTTATAAAAATGAAGAATTTTATGACCTTGATCATCGCCCATATTGTGAACCCGAAGATTATCAACGGCATGATAATTTTCATTGTCTTATCCCTTCTGCTCTTCTTCCGTCAATTTTCCGCCTCCGGCAATTGACGATCTCATCTGCGTATCTGCCATGACATTTTTCATGCGGTAATAATCCATAATTCCCAAATGCCCCTGCTGAAACGCATACGCAATCGCCATCGGAATCTTGGCTTCTGCTTCAACCACTTTTGCCCGCATTTCCTGAACTCTTGCCTTCATTTCCTGTTCCTGAGCATACGCCATAGCCCGCCGCTCTTCTGCTTTTGCCTGAGCAATCTTTTTATCGGCTTCGGCGCGATCCGTCTCCAAGCCTGCGCCGATATTTTTACCCACATCCACATCTGCAATGTCAATAGACAGGATTTCAAAAGCGGTTCCTGCGTCCAATCCTTTTTCCAGAACCCGCTTTGAAATGGAATCAGGCATTTCCAGAACGGACTTATGGCTTTCCGCAGAGCCGATAGTGGTAACAATGCCTTCGCCGACCCTCGCCAAAATTGTCTCTTCGCCTGCGCCGCCAACCAGCCGCTCAATATTTGCTCTGACGGTTACACGCGCAATGGCATTAAGTTGAATACCGTCTTTTGCCATTCCGGCGACATTCGGCGTCTGAAGCACTTTGGGATTCACGCTCATCTGCACAGCTTCAAGCACATTACGACCCGCAAGATCAATCGCCGCAGCTTTGTTGAAGACCAGCTTAATATTGGCTTTATCAGCGGCAATCAACGCCTTGACCACCCGATCCACATTGCCTCCGGCAAGAAAATGCGATTCCAAATCATCGGTACTGAGCTTCAAGCCTGCTTTGATTGCCGTGATTTTGGATTCAACAATAAGTCTGGGCGGCACTTTCCGAAAGCGCATAAAGACTATCGTGAACAATCCCACTTCCGCATCAGATACAATTGCCTGAAACCACAGCGCAATAGATGAATAGACAAACAGAAACATGATAAACAGAACAATAAACGACCCGAATGTCAGAACAGTTTTAAATTCCATAACTTACCCCTTTCTATTTTTTGATGGGTTTGACGACAATTCTATTGCCATCCACTTCCGAAACAATAACCTCTTCGCCTTTTTCAATATAATCGCCTGTTGATACAACATCAATGTTTTGTCCGTCAATTTCCGCTCTTCCTGCGGGACGAAGATCATTAACGACTGTCCCCTGTTTTCCGATCAGTTTCACCAATTCCATATCCTGAGACACTACGCCGTCTTTTTTATCCAGCGTCTTTCTGAGTGTGAGCGGAGATTTTGCCAACAGCTTACTGCCGATCATAATACAAATCGGGATAAGAAACAAATCTGCAATGACAAAATATATGCCGGTGTGATCAGATACACGAAACGCCAGCGTAATCGAATAGCCCAAAGACGCAATCGCAATAATGGCTAAGAGTCCGGCGGACGGAATCACAAATTCAAGAATAATCACAATGATTCCGACCATTTGTAAAAAAATCGGAAATGTAAGATTGCTTGTCATATTTTTCTTACCTTTTCATTGTTAAAAGTTAAAATGTGGTATCAGCTTTTTCTGTATTTCCTTGTAAAACAGCATAATGCCGCATTTATTTCCGCGCTCTTCAAGATGCTCCCATCGTACTTCTTTCATTATATCCGCATAAATAGAGCGATTATTTCCCCGTTCTGTCATCAAAACCTCAAGAACCCGTTTCGGATTGGTTTTTGCGCCCTCATGCGAAGCTGTCAGTTCGTGAGGTTTATAAGTCGGATCAAAGCCGAGGTTCTTTTTTTCATTTTCCAAAGCAGCTTTCTCTTTTTCCCCGCTTGGTATAAAAGCAGCCAAAATCCATGCTTCAATGCGATCAATTGCAAAACCAATAATGATTGAGCGATTCGGATATTTTTCCTGTATGTTTTTTAATGCCGTATATCGTTCTTTCTGTCCATCGCAATCCCGTAAAAGCATCACATGAATTATATTATCGAAGCCATAGTTAAAATCAATAAGTTTAATAGCTCTTTCAGCAGCCAAACCATCTCCGTGATCATCGGACAATCTATGGATTCTTTTGTTTCCGAAATGAAGTCTCGCTTTAGCTTTGATCGTTTTCCAAAGCAGAGGAATTTCCCAATGCCTCAGATACTTTTCATTGCCATCATAACACGCAAGCTCTTCCCGAAGAATCCGTTCCACCAAAGCCTCTGCAACAGCGTGATCATGCGGTCCCTCACACACCAATATCAATCTTTCAGCCATTGCCGCCTCTTTTTTGGCGGATTCGCTCCATCAGTTCATCTTCCCCGCCCATTGTCCACAATTCACCCGGAGACAGATTTTCAAGCCACTTCCGAATATCCGGCAGTTCATCAAGCCGTGCGGTTTCGGTATATCCGTTTTCTCGGCGGGTCAGAACAATTTCCTCCGGCTCTAAAAAATCAATCAGATATGGCGAATGGCTGGTCATCAGGATTTGAACATTATCCCGATCCGGGCAGTTACGAAAAGTTTCCATAACGATTTTGAGCGATTTCGGATGTATTCCGGTTTCAGGCTCTTCAATCAGAAGCAGATTCGGGCGATTTTCTGAAAATAAAACAGTCAGATAACCTAATATCAGCATACTGCCGTCAGAAATATGCGCCGCCGGAATGCGATCTCCTGAAACTGTGTCAACATACAGGCAATGTCCGGTATAACGCCGGGAAGTTTTTCGGCTAACAACATCATCGCCAATGCGAATATTTTCAACTTCGTCTTTGACGACCGGAGCAGGACCGATAAGAATACGTTTGATTGTCGGAACTATTTCTATAAAACGCTTTTCTAATTCTTCAAACCGATCTCGCTCAAGCCCTTGCATAGCTGCCAAAACAGAAGGCAGGTTGCTGCCGTCAGATTGCAATTTAGATCGTTCTTTCTCTGAATATGATGGCTGTTTAAGTTTGTTAGGATTAAAATGCAAGTACTCGGCAAAGTTTATTTTTAGCCTTAATTTTCTATTTGATGCGATGCCTTCTGCAATATTTAGAATCTTTTTATCATAATGAAGTTTTTGATTAAGTATTTCAAACTTTTGTTTTTCTAATTTAAAACTCCACTGAAATGACATTATTTCAGAGTCAAAAAATTTTCCATCAAATTCAAAAAATATTGGCTCATAGACATTTTTGGTTTGTAATTGATCCAACTGCCAGTCTCCAATAAGAATATTATTTAATTTATTTAATTTATTTGATATTGCAACCTGTGTAGCTAAATGAATCGCCTGAAGAATCGAGCTTTTACCCGAATCATTCGGACCGATAAACGCAGTTATCGGACTCAAAGGCAGATCAAGGCTTTTGATTGCTTTGAAATTTTGCAATTTGATGTGAGTGAACATTATAAACACCTCTTAATTGAACAGTTTCAAAAAGTTCTTAACATCATCCAACACAGTATCCTCAAAATTGAAAACATCTTTCTTATTTTTCATCACATATTCAAATTCAGACAAGCTGCATTTTCTGTTTGCCTGCCTTCTTTCTTCTGATGAACAGGTATCAAACCGGATATAATTGTTAAGCCAGAATTTATCGAAATCCTTATCGCTGATGTCTTTGCTATATTCTTTCAGACATTCTTTCCATGCTTTCAGGCAATCCGCATACGGAGATTCTTTTGTTTTGATTGCTTTTAAAACGGTTTCAAGTTCGCCTTTTCCGTCAACATGCGTCAGAAAACAGGCAATTTTCAATTCAAAACCATCAATCAGAATCGTAATGAATTGGCTTGTATCTGTAAATTGTTCGTCTGTATTGAAAACTTCTTTTATTGCTAAATTTATCATTTTCAATCGCTCTTCACGCTTGCCGTCATGGTCAAGAACAATTCCGATAGCCTGAATATCTCGTTTAATTGATTCATTTTTTATTCTATGCAAATGCCCTGTTAATTTTTTCTTATCCAAGCCTTCCAAACATTCATAATCATCTATTTGGCAAATCGGAATGCCGATTTCGATATTTGTCAGGTTAAGATGATTTACCAAAGCCTCAAAGAAAAGCTGATCGTTCTTGCTTTCGACAATTAAGATATTACTCACCCCGAACCCCCATTTCATGATTCAGTTCATAGTCCAATTGTTCAACATCTCTGACTATTCCTGCAATCCTACCTGTTCTGACATTTCGGGCAAGTTCGACATAAGCGGCTATATCGTCATTTCCTGCTTCCAATTCTTCCAAACCGGCATTTGTAAAAGCGCGGATCATTTCCCCGCTATGCGTTGTGGCAAATATCTGAATATCAAATTCTTCAGCAAGCTTAAACAGCATTTTCCAAAATTCAAGCTGATTGGTGTGATGAATGCCGTTTTCGATTTCATCTATCAATAAAATACTGCTTTTATAGTTTATTATTTTCAAGACAATATCAGTGATTTTAATGATTGCTTCTCCGAAAAGAGATATTGGCAAAAACCCGCCTTCTTCTCTTTTTAGATAAAAGGTATGTTCACCTAAGTTGAAGGCTTTTACCTGAACTATTGTTTTATCTATTAATTTGATAAAATTTAAGACCCTATCTGAATTACCATTAAAATCTGCCTGATCAAACTCCGATGCCAAATCAGTGTTGAATAGCCTATAAGAAGCTGGAATAAAATGAACTTTTCTGGAAATCTTCGGAGTCATGGAGTCATTCAACTCAATACCGTTAGAGCTTGCAATAAAGCAGGTATCCCATACATTGGCATTAAATATCCATTCCGCTTTCAATCGTGATTGCTTATAATCTGACTCCAAACTTTCAAATTTATTCTCATCCTCTAATTTTTCAATTATTCTCCGATTTCCTCCGGGAATATCGCTGTTAATTTTAAATTCTGTAACATCTCCATCCGATATAAATTTTATAGATTTATCTTTATCCTGATTAAAAAATAAGCTATTCCATGCTTTTTCAGGAAAAGCCTTCAGGAATGCCAATCGTTCTCCTCTGATTCGCCTCAGTTCTATAACATTGAGCGGAGTTTGTGAATTATTCAAAAATAACGCCTCCAACAGCGCAGTTTTACCGGAATTATTCTTCCCGCCAATCAGATTCACCCGCTTAAAGCCGGATATTTTGGTTTCTTCAAAGCACCTGAAATTATGTATCTCAATTTTCTGAATCATGTCATGTCTCCTATTTTCAAACAATCGCAGATAAACAGCCCATGATGATGGGCTGCCATCCGCCGCGTTCTATTCAGTCGTCTGTTCAACCTTCTGCTCAACCGTCTGCTTTCTCTGCGCCTCGGTTTTTTTGTTAAATGCTTCTACATCATCATTGAGCGTTTTCAGCTTTTTCTGATACGCCATGATTTTTTCATTCACGCGGGAGAGTTTTTCATTATGCTCCCGGACTTTTGCTTCGGAAGTCGTAACGCCTTTCATTCTCAGAAGTTCCGATTGCTCTTTCATCAAAGCCTGATATTCCTGATTCAAATCCTGCTTTCGTTTTTCAAGAGCTTTTCTTTCTTCCATCAGCTCGTCTGTTTTCGGAGACGGATTTTTATCCCCATCAGAAGAGGCTTCCGCGCTGTCTGAACCTGATGCCGGAGATGTTTCAGCAGCCTGAGTAGGCGCGGTTTCGGCAGCCTGAGAAGAAGCGTCCGCAGGTTGCTGAGGCGATTCTGTATTTTTTGCGCCGGTATCTGCCGCCGGATCAGCCGGAGGCTTATCCTTCCCGTATTTGCGAATATCTTTTCTTTGATTTTCAGGTACTTTGCTGATATCATCCGTATAGCGGACTCGTCCCTTTTCATCCAGATATTTATAAAATTCTTCTGCAAACGCCGGAACCGACATCGTTAATACTATCCCAAAAATCAGCCATTTTCCAATTTTCATTTTGCCATCTCCTTTTTTACAGGTTAATATTCTGTATATTTATACAGCGATCATAAAAATCTTTCAACATAAGTTTGACAATATCAAAAATTGGTGTAAATAGATACTTTCATTAATATTAACTGATAATAGGAATTATCCCGATGAAAGTGCTGACAACTATTCTGATGGCGTTGTTATGTTTTGCCGGAGCTTGCGGACCCGTTTATTTTCCGATGTTCCAGCCTTCTGTTTCCGAACAGAATCAACTCTTTTCAAATGCGGAAAGATTGTTTGAACGAAGGGCTTATCCCCAATCGCTTGAACTTTATAACGAATATTTAACCCGATTCCCCGAAGGCGCATCCGCGCCGCTGGCACTGATGCGCGAAGCCTCCATCAACATCGAACTGAAAAACTCCGGCGTGGCGCGAAAACTTTGGCAATATCTGATAGACAGATACCCGGAGAGCGTGTTTGTCCCGGAAGCCAGAATCGGCGTTCTCGGCACACTCTATGATGAAAAAGCGTATTCAGAGGTGATTCGGGAAGGGGAGCGGTTTTTAAAAAATATCCCCACCTATCATCCCAAAGTCCGGGTATTGATGGGAGACGCGCATCTTGCGCTCCGCTCTCCCCTGAAAGCCATTGAAGCTTACGCTTTGGCATATCAACATGCGGTATCTTCTGAAAAAGAAAACATAAAAAGAAAACTCAAAGCGACAGTCGCCAGTCTTTCCGATGCGGATATTTCTTCGCTCACAGAGCAATCGGGCTATAATTCGCTGCTCAAAGGCTATCTGATGTATCAGGCAGGACTCAACCGCCTCAAAACTGAAAAGTATGAAGAAGCGGTTAAGGTATTATCCGAATTTGTCGAAATCCTTCCGGATCATGAACTTGTGTCTGAAGCAGCGCCGTTGATCAAACGCTTCGGAAAACAGCCGGAAATCAAAGCGGAAATTAAACCGGAAAATAAGCCGGAAAACAAGTTTGTTGAGCAGATGCCGCAGACGCCGCCCATCTCGCCTTATGTCTCGCAAATCCGCAATAAAATCGGCTGTCTGCTTCCCATGAGCGGCACATACAGCGATTACGGCGCAAAGGCGCTTCGCGGCATTGAAATCGCCAAAATCCGGGCAGGCGCGTTGGGCTATCAAGCGATTGATATTGTTGTTAAAGATTCAGGCGCGTCTCCGGAGCAGGCGATGCAGGCGGTGAGAGAATTGGATGAACAGCAGGTATCTGCGATTATCGGTCCTCTGACCGTTGCGGAAACTGCGGTAACAGAAGCCCGAAATCGGGGAATCCCCATCATTATGCTGATTCAGAAAAGCAATATGGACACGGGCAATTATGTGTTCAGGCATTTTATGACGCCGGAAATGCAGACGGACGTGATTGCCTCTTATGCTGCAAGCGCGGGCATCCGCACCTTTGCCGTTCTCTATCCCAATGAAAAATACGGCACCAGTTTTATGGGCTTGTTCAAACAGGCAGTTACGGCTCGCGGAGGAAAGATTGTCGAAAGCGCTGCATATTCTCCGACTCAGACCGATTTTTCCGCCGCACTTAAAAAACTTGCCAAAACCCCGTTTGAAGCATTGTTTATTCCGGATTCAGCTAAAAAAGTGGGGCTGATTCTGCCGCAGTTGGCATTTCACGACATTCCCAATGTGCAATTATTCGGAACGCATCTGTGGCATTCGGATAAACTGATTCAGATGGCAGGGCAGTCTGCTCAGGGCGCGGTTATCCCCGAAGGCTTTTTTGCAGAAAGCCGCTCCCCGCTGGTGGCGGATTTTGTCAGAAATTTTCAAACCGCATATCGGGAAAAGCCGGAATTTATGGAAGCGATTGCTTATGATACCGCCATGATGCTGTTTCAGATTCTGGGAAAACCCGGAACCCGTTCCCGAAACGAAGTCAGAGAGGAGCTTTCACGACTTCAGCATTTTCAAGGGGTTACCGGAATGACCTCTTTTGATGCGGTCGGCGCGGCGCGTAAAAATCTCTATCTTCTCCGAATAGATGGCAATGCGTTCACGGAAATAGCCACGCCTTAAATGTCTGCATCGGGTAAAAGCCGTTGATATGGAAAAAAACATCAGCATTACCAAAGCGTTTCTGATTGTCATCGCATCTGCGGTTGTCATAAGCTTTTGTATTATCGGCTATTTCTGGATCTCTGACGAATACGCAAGATTTCAGAAAGAGGTGATATTATTACGGAATGAATTTACAGAATCCCAAAAAACGCTTATCAGAAACGAAGTTGAAAAAGCGGTTGATTTTATCCGCTACAGCAAATCTACTGCTGAAGAGCGGTTAAAAGCCGACACAAAAAGCCGAACCTATCAGGCTTATGCGATTGCCTCAAATATTTATAATGAAAGCAAAGATATAAAGACAGAAGCTGAAATTCGGAAGATGATTAAAGACGCGTTGCGCCCCATCCGGTTCAATCAGGGAAGAGGATATTATTTTGCAGCAGATTCCCGCGGAATAGAACTGTTGTTCGGTGATAATCCGAAATGGGATGCGATTGAGATTGCCAAAATAAAAATGGTCGGGGAAGGTTTTTTTCAATATACGATGACAAAGCCCGGCGGGAAGGGCAATTTTTCAAAGATTGTCTATGTCAGGCGTTTTGAACCTTATGATTGGCTTATCGGAAGCGGCGAATATCTTGATGATGTTGAAAAAGATATACAAAACGAAGTGCTTGAGCGGCTTATCCGGGTCAGATTTGATGAAGACGGCTATCTTTTTGCAAGCACTTATAGCGGAGAACCGCTGTTCACCAACGGAAAAATTACACGGGGAACTCAGAATGTTTGGGAAATGAGCGATCCGACCGGAATAAAAATTATCCAGTCACAGAGAAAGGCGGTTGAAAATCCGAGAGGAAATTTTGTTCAGTATTCATGGATTAAATTGAATAATACCAAACCTTCGCCCAAGATTTCGTTTGTCAAAGGATTTCCCGATTGGGAATGGATGATCGGCGCCGGAATATATTCAGATGAAATTGAGCAAATCATTTCGCAGAAAAGAGCAGAGATTGAAAACAGGGTTAAGCGTCATATTTTGAAAATTATCATGCTATTGGGGATATTACTGATAATGTTGTCGGTAGTCGTGAAGCTGATCCATTCCAAAATGCGGAGAAATTTTGTCCGCTTCATCCGATTCTTTGAACGTGCCGCGATGACCTCTGAAAAAATAAATCCTGAAGAATTGTCTTTTTCAGAATTTAAAATGATGGCGCATTCGGCAAATGCGATGATAGAAAACCGGCTTATCATTGAGAAATCTCTGCATGAAAATGAAATCCAACTTCGTCAGGCGCAGAAAATGCAGGCTATCGGCACGTTGGCAGGCGGAATTGCCCATGATTTCAACAATATTTTAGTTCCGATTATGGGATATGCCCAGATGGTGATGGAAGAGTTTCCCCAGGGAAGTCTTGCCCGGAAAAATACCGAGCAGATTCTGGTTGCCGCAGAGCGGGCAAGATCGCTGGTTCGTCAGATTATGACCTTCAGCCGCAGAGGCGAACCTGAACGAAAGCCCTTCAAGCTTGAGATGCTTATCCGGGAGGTGTCCAAACTGCTTAGGGCAACATTTCCGGCAACCATTGATATTCGGCTGGACATTCAGAAAGACTGCGGCAGCGTGCTGGTTGATCCGATTCAGTTCCATCAGGTGTTGATGAACCTCTGCACCAATTCCTATCACGCCATGCGCGAAAAAGGGGGCGTTCTCACGATAGGACTTAACCTAACCCCCCTGCCCCCTTCCCTGAAAGGGAAGGGGGAGAACTCCCCTCTCCTTTCAGGGGAGGGGCTGGGGGAGGGGTATCTGCGGATTTCCGTAAGCGATACCGGAACCGGCATATCGTCAGACATCATGGAACGCATCTTTGAGCCGTTTTTCACCACCAAAGGCATCGGCGAAGGAACCGGCATGGGGCTTTCGGTCGTGCTTGGCATTATCAAAAATCATGACGGATATATCCATGTTGAGAGTGAACCGAATCAGCAAACGATGTTTTATATCTATCTTCCTGTTATCATTTCAGAAGAAAAGAAAACAGCCGGTTCTGTTACGGAGGAGAATCTGCCAAAGGGAGAGGAGCATATTCTGCTGGTGGACGATGAAGAAGCCATTGTCAAAATGCTGGCGCAGATGCTCAGTTTATCAGGGTATAAGGTTACGCCGCTGACAGACAGCGCTGATGCACTGGAGTTTTTCCAAAACGCGCCGGAAAGCGTGAATCTGGTGATCAGCGATATGACCATGCCCAAGATGACGGGGCTGGAGTTAGCTGCTCAGTTGAAAGCCATCCGAGATGATATTCCGATTATTTTATGCAGCGGATACAACGAATCTGTTACAGAAGAAACGCTTAAAGCTGTCGGTATCCGGGAATACCTGACAAAGCCCGTTGTCAGAAGCGAGCTTGCCAAAAGCATCCGAAACGCCTTATCACGCAGCAACAAATCATTGAAAATATAAACCCGTCTGTGCTATATAACAAAATAGTCTGTGGTATCGTTTTTTCTTCAACAACTCATACAAGGAGAGTGCCATGAAACGAAACAATTTCACAGGTATTGTTGCGGCAGTGATTCTGATGACAATCGCTTCCCTTCCCTGCGTCGTTTTCGGAGCAGATACCAGTCCGCCCGCCTCGCCGGTAAAGCTGGTTTTCATTCACCATTCCACCGGCGGGAACTGGCTGGCTGATCCGGGTACCAATCCGCTTGGCGGAGGGCTGGGCATAGCACTGAGAGACAATAATTACTATGTCAGCGCTACCAATTACGGATGGGAACCCTATACTGTCGGAGACAGGACGGATATTGTCAACTGGCCCGAGTGGTTCACCGGAGAAAACAGCACTGCTATTATGACTGCGCTGTATAAGGAAACCGGTCAGAATATTGGTGATTTCGGCGCATGGCAGCGTCTTCCGACAGATCCGGGCGGAGAAAACACTATCGTCATGTTCAAATCCTGCTATCCCAATTCCGATTTAAAGGGAAACCCGGATGATCCGCCTGCACAGGAGTTGAGCGATGAAGTCTCTGTCAGCAATGCGAAAGCAGTCTATAATAATCTGCTGACTTATTTTCAAACCCGCCAGGATAAGCTCTTTATCGTTATTACTGCGCCGCCTCGGATAGCTTCTGAAGTAACAGATAACAAACATCCTGTTAATGCCCGCGCATTCAACAACTGGCTGGTCAATGACTGGCTGAAAAATTATCCTTACCGTAATGTGGCGGTGTTTGATTTTTACAATGTGCTGACCAGCAACGGAGGAAGTGAGAACGTCAATGATGTCGGACAGGAAAGCGGCAATCATCATCGCTGGTGGAACGGTACGGTTCAACATATTCAGACAGTCAGCAATAACACATCTTCTTATCTTTCGGATGACAGCAGCCATCCTAATTCTGCCGGAGG
>DYRC01000256.1 GCA_020718925.1 Desulfonema limicola | reverse complement strand
TCGGTTCGGACATTGCGGATATGTTGTTTAATAAATAGGGAAACGCTATATGTTAATTTTCATTCTGAATCACTGGAATTTTATTGCCTGATGTTTAGAATCATAGTAACATGATAACATTTTCCTGATAAATTTCAAAATGAGAATCGCTGATATCTTCAGCCAGGGCAAACGCATTTGAGTCGGCATGATTTTTAGCATTATTGAAAAACAGTATGTTATAAGGACTGAACAAAATTATCAAAAAGTATAACTTATTGTTTTCGTTAAAAGCGAATTTTCAAATGCGTTTGCCCTGTATCTTCAGCAGTTTTGATTGAAAAATGACTTACCGTTGCAGAAACCGGCAGAATTTGCTATTGCAGACGGATGAAAAATTTTCTATTTTCCGATTCAATGTTGAAATTTCTGCTGGTGCTGATCGGCGGAGGACTTGGCTCAACGTGCCGATACGGTATTTCATTACTGGCTGCCAAGTTTTTCGGAACCCGTTTTCCTTACGGAACGATGATCGTCAATCTGACCGGCTGCCTGCTGATCGGCGCGTGTTTTGAATTGGCAGAGCGTACGGCATGGTTCGGCACATCCGCCAGATTGTTTTTTATGACCGGTTTTTTAGGCGGTCTGACCACATTTTCCACCTTTGCTTTGGAAACCGTGATGGCGGAGCGCAGAGGCGCGCTAGCCTTAATCAATTTTTTTGCCAACAATGTTGTCGGTATGGGAATGGTATTGACCGGGATGTGGCTGGTTCAATACTTTTTCAAATCAAAGTTCTGAGAGCTTTCAAATCTCATTTACCGCCCGCTCAATAAGCCTTGCCGCCAATGTCTGAGTGCCGGTATGTTCAAAGTAATTGGTGGATATATCCAGAAACGCCGCAAGATAATCCAGCTTATCTTCTGTTACATCCACAAACGCTCTGATTTTATCAATCACTGTATTTGCACTCAGATGATGTTCGGCAATAAATCCTTTCATCCATCCTTGTGTTTCGACAAATCCGCGCCTGATAAAACCGAGTTTGTCAGAATCATTATCGCCCGGAATTTCATCCCGCATACTTTTGAATGTCGTATTGTCCGCCAATTCAGACGGGGTAAAGTTCTCCAGATGTTTCAGGCTGAAATTGATAAAGCCCGCACCCAGCGGAATCAGCCCGTCAAAGCAAACCAGTCCCGCCATCCGCATTCGGGATTCACCCGCATATTCGCCCAAAGCTTTGATAAAATCATTGAAACTATCGCCCGGAATGCCGTTGATTTTGGTAAAAGCTAACAGTTCGGCAATCAGTTTCAGCGTCAGATCAATGACCTGCGCTTTATCTGCTTTGGGTGTCAGATAAGTTAAAAATGACAGCAGGCTGAACTTTTCAGACATTTTATCTGCCAACGCCGCCGTACCTAACGCTTTATCCGTGCTGTCCACCAGACGATACAGGCGCATGGCAGATTGATAGCCCTGAGATGAATCTTCATAAAGCTCAATCGCCCGATTCTTTACCGATGCCAGAAAGGTTTCATCATTTTCCCGCGTAACGGATCGCAGCATCTCATCAAAATTTGTATAATTGCTCCAGCCGCCGGGAACGATAAAATCCAACGCCTTCAGCGATAATACCGTGATGCCGGAAGACGGCAGCGCATTCACCATATCTGCAATATTTTCTTTTTTTCCGAAACCGAAAAAGCCCATCATCATTCTCCTTATTTCAGATTTTCCAACCCTCTGAGATCGAATTTTTCAAGCCACTGTCTGCGATCATCTGCGGTAAAGCCGTCGTCTTTTGAACGTACCTGAACCTGAAAGCGGTTTTTCACCAACAGGGCTGTTCCCTGAGAGCCGCTTTGTGCCGCAGGATATCCGGCAATGGTCATGCTGTTGAATTTGTCTGCTGCCCCGCTTCTTCCCACAATATCGGCAATACTCAGCGTAGCCACCTCTTTGCCTGATTTTTTCAGCTTGGCTTCGGCAAAACCGGATTTTTCCTGAATGAATACAATATCAGCATCACCGGTTTTTTTGGGAAAAAACTTATTGAAAATTCCGCCGGCTGCGGGTGTTGTCGGCGGGATTGAAACTTCATCCTTACTGCCGCATGACAACAATGACAGACATAAACTCAGAAGAAGTATGGCGATGATGGTTTTGCGCTGTTTTGAAAACTTGATCATGGGTTGTTCTCCTTTCTTTTTTGAATCAGCTTGATTTATCAATGCATTATCCGTGAAATTGCTGATAAACGATATCCGCAGCCTGATGTTGTTTATAATATAAAAATTCGGCAAAATCAATTACTTCTTCCAAATGATGTGAGGAAAAATGATCTCCACGCCGATAGTTTCACGGCAAGATTGCGGTTCTGTCTGTTTTGTCAATGGAAAACATTTCAGAAAAGCCTTGAAAAAAGCGGGTTTGCCTGATATACGATTCTGAATCATTTTATCATTTCCATAAACGAGGTTTTCGGATGTTAAACCGGCTCATATCTTTCTTCAGAAAAAAAGAAACCGATCATCACTCCGGCGAAAAAATGATGGGCATTTTCAGAACCAAATATGCCAATTTCAAAACGCTGCTGGAATCCAATTCGGAATTGCTTAAAATTATAAGTGATATTGAAGAAAAACTGCAAGGGCAGACCCTGTTCGGCATGTCGTATATCCGTTCACAGACTGCCCGGCTGACCTTTCACACTGCCCGCATGATCAAAAGCTTTGAGAGCCTTTCTGCAAAAACATTTTCATCTCTTACAGAAACGCTTGAAAATATTCAACATCAGATTCGGGATGAATTGGAATATAAAAGCATTCAGAAAATTTCCGAATATGTGCTGCCATATACGCAGGTCAATAAAGAGATGGTGGATTTTGTCGGCGGAAAAAATGCCAATCTCGGAGAAATCATGAGTCGGGTAAAGCTTCCGATTCCTATGGGCTTTGCCATTACCACAACGGCGTTTGAGCGGTTTCTGGCATTTAACGGGCTGACCGATGACATCCGAAAGCTGAAAATGGAAATTGATGCGGCTGACCCTCAGAGCATTTTGGAAATCAGCGAGGAAATCAAATGGCTTTTTCTGAATGCCGCAATTCCCCCGGACCTTGAAAAAGATATTTCAGATTCTTATGCCAATCTGATGACTGTAAGCGGACACAGCGCATCTGATCCGTTAATGGTGGCGCTACGCAGCAGCGCGATAGGCGAAGACAGCGAATTATCTTTTGCCGGTCAGTATTTAAGCCAATTGAATGTGCCGCAGAAAAATATCATGAAGGAATACCGGCGGGTGCTTGCCAGCTTATTCAATCCCAGAGCGATTTCATATCGGCTGCACAAAGGCATTCCGTTTGAAGAAGCGGCAATGAGTGTGGCATGTCTGGAGATGGTAAAATCCGTAGTCAGCGGCGTGATGTACAGCCGACATCCGTTCAATTATCTTGAAGATAAAATCATCATCAATGCGGTCTGGGGGCTTGGTCCGTATGCTGTGGACGGGGTGGTAACGCCGGATACCTATACGCTCTCCAAAACATCTCCGCCGGTGCTGCTCAAGTCTGAGATATTTCCGAAAAAAGTCCGGCTGGTAACAAAATCAGACGGGTATCTGGTTGAAGAACAGGTCAGTCCCGAAGAGCAGCAGCGTTCCTGCCTGAGCGAAAAACAGGCTATTGCACTTGCCGAATATGCACTGAAATTAGAGGCGCATTTTCAGTGTCCGCAGGATATTGAATGGGCATTGGACGATGAAGATAATCTTATGGTTCTGCAAAGCCGTCCGCTCCGCATTGAGGCAGAAGAAGCCAAAGCCGATAATCCGCCCATTCCCGGCTATACCGTGCTGTTAGAAGAGGGCAGTATTGCCTGCCCCGGAGTCGGATGCGGACCCGTGCATCATGTCCGATCCGAAAAAGAGCTTACATCGTTTCCTGACGGCGGAATTCTGGTTGCGCCCCATTCTTCTCCCCAGTTTGTCATGATAATGCCCATAGCGCAGGCAATTCTGACAGATTCGGGAAGCGTTACCGGACACATGGCGTCCCTGTCCAGAGAATTTAAAGTTCCCGCACTGCTCAATACTCACAAGGCTACGGCTGTTCTCAAACAAGGTGAAATGATTACGGTGGACGGGTATACCGGCAGGGTGTATCAGGGAAAAGTCCCGGAGCTGTCGGAAATGAAAATTCAAAAAGGCGCGTTTATGAAAGACACGCCGGTATATAATACTCTGCGGAAATTGGCTGATTTTATTTTGCCATTGAATCTGACAGACCCGAAATCCGCATTGTTTACACATAGAAACTGCAAAACTGTTCACGATATTATGCGGCTGGTTCATGAATTTTCTTATCAGGAGCTTTTTCAAATCGGTGATTTGGTCTCCGCTAAAGGAAGCCTTTCATTGAAACTTTCAGCCCCGCTTCCGATTGATTTATATCTGATTGATTTGGGCGATGGGTTGAAGGATGTTTCGGCAAGAGCATCAAAGGTAAAGCCCGAACAGATTGCTTCTGCGCCGTTCAAGGCATTGCTGGACGGAATGCTGAAATTGAAATATCTTGAACCCAGACCCGTAGAATTTAAGGGATTTATGTCCGTGATGAGCCAGCAGATGCTCTCTTCGCCGTATGCCGCATCTGAGCGGTTCGGCGATAAAAGTTATGCCATTATTTCGGATAAATATCTCAATTTCAGTTCCCGCGTAGGATACCATTACAGCGTACTGGATGCGTATTGCGGACTGACCAGCACCAAAAATTATGTCAATTTTCAGTTCAAAGGCGGCGCGGCAGATGATGTCCGCAAAAACCGCCGCGTCCGGCTGATACAAAAACTGCTTGAAACCATAGGATTTTTAACCGAAGTACAGGGGGATCGGGTATGGGCAAGATTTGCCAAGCGCGAAGCTGAGGCGACCGCAGAAAGATTGGACTATCTCGGACGCCTGCTCATTTTTACCCGGCAGCTTGACATGCTCATGTATAACGAAGACAGTGTAACTAAGGTCGCGGATTGCTTTATCAACGGCGATTATAATCTGCACGCCATGAGAAAACGCAATTAACCATGAGAGATGTTCACAAATGGCGCGTAATCTGTTTTTTCAGCGTCTTTTTTGCGGTCATACGCCACCAGAATTTTTTCCATCAAATCATCAATGCCGCAGGGTTTCAACAGATACTCATACGCGCCGCAGGAAATAATATCCATTGCCGCATCCATGCAGGCATGACCGGATAAAATAATGACCTCTGCCTTGCTGCCCTGATCTTTCATGCGCTTTAAGGTTTCAATTCCGTCAATTCCCGGCATTTTGACATCCAACAGCACAACGTCATATTCGGTGTGGGATAGCTCTTCAAGGGCTGCTTCGCCTGTCCCTACGCCATTTGCTGTAATGCCCTCACCTTTGAGACGCCGGATCATCGTGGTGCGAAAGCGATCTTCATCGTCCACAATCAGAACTTTCGGTGTTTCAGACATGGTGTTCCCCTTTTATTTTTTGAATATTGTGAAATATCAGTCATTTTTTTTCGATAGCGACCTTATTTGCAGGACGCGTCCACATCTTCTATACCTTCCAAAGTTCCTGCGGTATTCTGATTTAAAATATTTATATCTGACCGGATCTGTGAGTTGTCTCCGGTCAGATGCCAATCAATATCCTATTTTGAAAAATATTCATCAAGAATCTTCTGATACGTTCCGTTCTTATGAACAATTTCAAATGCGGCGCGTAATTTCTTCACGGTTTCGGCAGGTGTTTTGAGACCGGTTACAAGATAGTATTCTGAATTTAATTCCTCAATCGTATAAACCGCTTTGATGTCAGCTTCAGAATGCCCCAGCTTCTTGGCTAAATAAAACCCCACCAATTTGTTCATCCCGCACAGGTCAAATCTCTTCATGAACAATTTGTTGATATTCAACTCATAATTTGAAACCCGATCCAGTTTCAGCCCCAGTTTCTGCATATAT
>DYRC01000255.1:1463-6038 GCA_020718925.1 Desulfonema limicola | reverse complement strand
ATGTTCCGCGGACTGTATCTTTTCTATAATCATATCAATCCTTCGGATTTGAAAACACGGCAATCGGGTTTCAACTGCGTAACTCATAAATTCTATAGGCAAGGAGTTTTCATCATGCTGAGGCATTTTTTATCCGAAATAAAAGGCAATCGGAGAAAGCATGTCTGTCCGCAAATTTTTTGATATTTTGTAGGGGCAATCCCCTGTGATTGCCCTGCTGCAGGGGTAAGCACAGGGGCTTACCCCTACAATATTGCCGAAAAATATATGATCGGGTACTTATAATTTACTGTTTCGGAAATCAGGAATTTAAGGTATTTGATATTCAGGCATGGATGACGACAATGTAAAGGAAAAAATATGAGAACAACAGATACCCGGCTGAGAAACAAGAATCGCTGAAAGCTGAACTGAAATAATTTTCAAAGCGGGCTATGATTTCAAATATTAAATGCTTATTATTCGCTGGAGGTAAAACAATATGAAAAAGCTGATTTTTTTCTCAATGATAATTCTGATGTCGGCATATCCGATAGCGCAAGCTTCAGAAAAACCCAAAGACACGCTGATCATTACCCTGAGAAATGATCTGCCGCCTTTGTCTTTTCTCAATATTGACGGACAGCCTGCGGGTTTTCTGGTTGATATGTGGAAATTGTGGGCTGAAAAAACCGGACAGAAAATTGATATCCGTGTTTCGGCTTGGAAAGATACTGTCGAATCATTCAAAAAAGGCTCGGCAGATGTACATGGCGCAATTTTCTTTTCAGAAGAACGAAGTCAGCGGATGATATTTTCGCAGCCGTTTTATGAACTCAGCATGTGCGTTTTTTTCCTGAAAAACAAGGGCGTTATTCAGACTATCAAAGAACTGTCCGGACAAAAAATCGGAGTGATAGAAGGCACCGCGCATATAGAGGCTTTGCGGAAAAACTATCCTGATATAGACATTGTTCCTTTTTACAATATCGAAGACCTGATTCATGGCTCGCGCGAAGGAAAAATTCGGGCATTTATCAGTTCATCGTCTTCGGTATCCGTGATTCTGAATCGTCTCGGATTGACAAGCGAGTTTGAATCAACCGATGAAACGCTTTTTGCAAGAAAACTTCGTGCAGGCGTATTGAAACATAACACAAAGCTGCTTGCTCTGATTGATAAAGGATTTGACAATATTTCTGATAAAGAATTTGCCGAAATTGAAAGCCGATGGATGCAGGATCCTGAAAAGCATTACTATAAAAATGCCCATCTTATCCGGCTGACCGATGCTGAAGAAACATGGCTGAATCATCACAAAACCGTCAGAATCGCTATTCCTGCTGTTTTTCCGCCGCTGATGTCGCTTGCGGAAAACAACCGTTTTAAAGGCGTCATTCCCGATTACCTTGATTTGTTTGAGAAGCGCACCGGTATCAGATTTGAGCCGATTGCTGCTTCTTTGTCCGAACTGCCCGAACAGATAAAAACACGGCAGATTGATATGTTTCCGGCGTTTATGGATATTCAGTCTGATCAATTTCTGAATCTCACAGAATCCTGTTTTTCGCTGTCATGGGTGATTGTCAACCGGATAGGCGATCCGTTTTACAGAAATGAAAGAGATTTGGAAGGACTCAAGGTTTCGGTCGTGAAAAATGTCCCGATTCATAACTATATTCTCCGCAAATATCCGGGAATCGAATTTCAGACATACAATAAACCATCAGACGCGCTGAATGCGGTTTCAACAGGAAAAACAGATGCGTTTGTCGGTGCGTTGCCGGTGGTCGGATACAGTATTCAGAAAAATCAGATTGCCAATTTAAAAATCGCCAGTTCTTCCGGAGCGGATGATTTTTTATTCAGGTTTGCAGTCCGAAGCGATTTTCCTGAATTGACAAGCATTATCAACAAAGCGATCCGTTCTGTTACCAAACAGGAACATGATGACATCTTTCACAAACAGATGCCTATCCGCTATCAATATGCTGCCGAATGGAAAACGATCTGGCTATGGGTTTTGAGCGGCGGCGGATTATTCGGCATTTTTTTCGGAATATCGCTGTTATGGAACAGAAAATTGACAAAAGAAGTGGAAATGCGTAAGCAGGTGGAGAAATTACTGCAAGTCAGCTTGGAAAAATACAGAGTGCTGTTTGAGTCTTTTCCGGTCGGCGTCAGTGTTACCAATAAAGATGGAAATCTGATTGAAGTCAATCGTGAATCTGAGCGGCTTCTTGGCGTTTCTGCTGCGGGACGCAGGATTGACGGGCTGGAATGGAAAATTATCCGTCCTGACGGCGTACTCATGTCTGCTGAAGAATATGCCAGTGTCCGCGCATTTAAAACGCAGCAACTGGTTGAAAATGTGGAAATGGGGATTATCAAAGAGAGTCAGGAAATAACTTGGATCAATGTTCATGCTGCCCCTATTCCGATTGAAGGATATGGCGTTGTGATCACATACCATGACATCACAGACCGCAAACAGGCAGAAGCGTCTTTGCGGACCAGTGAAGCCAAATACCGGACGTTTTTTGAAAGCATAGAACAGGGCGTTGTTTATCAGGATGCAGATGGAAATATAACTGCCGCAAATCCTGCTGCGGAGCGTATTATGGGACTCAAAGCCGATCAGATGAAAGGGCGGACATTTTCGGATTTTGTATGGCGGATTATCCGGGAAGACGGAACGGATTTTACTTCGGATGAGCATCCCTCAATGA
Organism: Desulfonema limicola; assembly: GCA_020718925.1. Taxonomy (GTDB): domain Bacteria; phylum Desulfobacterota; class Desulfobacteria; order Desulfobacterales; family DYRC01; genus DYRC01. The sequence continues at coordinate 3,330 of DYRC01000255.1, read as the reverse complement.
TCAGTCTCAGAACAGGGCGGGAATTACGCGGCATTATCATGGGAATCTTCAGCGTTTCAAAAGCAGATATTACATGGATCAGGGTCAGCGCGGTTCCGCAGTTCAACTTAGGCGAGGCTAAACCGTATCAGGTCTATTCGATTTTTGAAGACATTACGGATAAAAAGCTTGCGGAAAACAGCAGAAAATGGGAAATTAAATCGCTCAGACAATATTCCGAACCGCAGAAATCTGTGATAACATCTGAATATCTGGGTGTAAAACCTCTGCGAACCGCTGTGGCGGATGTTTTTGAAGAGTTTGTCGGAAAATATGAAGAATGGATGGAACTTGCTCTTGAAAAAGAACTGTTTAAGGTAGATAATAATATTTCGACTAATTTGCAGAATATGGCTGAACGGCTGGGATTTTTTTATGCAACCCCGCGGGATTTGGTGGAGATTCATGTAAAAGCCTTACAGCATAAAACAGAAAAACTCAGTTCCCGGAAAGCACAGCTTTATGCTGATGTCGGGCGAATCATGCTGCTTGAACTGATGGGGTATCTGCTTTCGTTTTACCGAAACAGATGTGTCGGAGTTACGACAATTCGCGGGACTTCAAACGAAAAAAAGGCATAAGAGAGGTTCTTATGATTGAATTTGAATTCAAATTGTATATTGCCGGAAAAACACGCCGCTCAAATTCTGCTATCAGCAATATCAGGCAGATATGCGATGTGGATCTGCACGGAAACTTCCGATTGACAATTATTGATGTGTTGGAAAATCCCGAAGCTGCCGAACAGCGGAAAATACTGGCAACTCCGACGCTGATTAAAGAATCGCCTCCTCCGGCAAGGTATCTGATCGGAGATTTGTCAAACAGAGAAAAAGTTCTCACGGGGCTTGAAATCGAGCTGACCTATTGATTCGGAAAAGGAGAATAATATCATGGAAGATGTTAATTCAGTTGAAAAATTGGAAACAGGAATTCCCGGTTTCGAGCTGATAGCAAACGGCGGCATACCCAAAGGACGCACCACCCTGATTTCAGGAACCGCAGGAAGCGGAAAAACCATATTCGCAGCTCAGTTTCTTGCCGCAGGAATTGTGAAAAAAGATGAAGCCGGCGTGTTTGTAACATTTGAAGAATCTCCGAATGATATTCGCAAAAACCTCGCTTCGCTGGGATGGCAGATCCGCAACTGGGAAGCTGACGGGAAATGGCTGTTTGTGGATGCGTCTCCGATTTTTTCCGAAGAAGCGCTGGTAACCGGACAATTCGATCTGGGCGCGCTTTTGGCAAGAATCGAAAATGCGGTCAATAAAATCAGCGCAAAACGTCTGGCAATGGATTCGCTCGGAGCGATTTTCAGCCGATTTGAAGACACGGGGATTATCCGCCATGAATTGTTCAGAATTGCTATGGCATTGAAAACTATGGGAATCACTGCCTTGATGACTGCGGAACGAACCATTGAATACGGCGACATCACGCGATACGGCATTGAGGAATTTGTCGCAGATAACGTGATTATCATGCGAAATATTCTTGAAGAGGAAAAGCGGCGGCGCTCCATTGAAATTCTCAAATTCAGAGGCACTTCCCATCAGAAAGGAGAATTTTCGTTCACCATTCTTCCGGCTAGGGGAGTTGTCATTGTTCCGCTGTCAGCTATCGAACTGAAACAGGAATCATCGGATATCCGGATTACTTCGGGAAATGCCGACCTTGACAAGATGTGCGGCGGCGGAATGTATCGGGATTCGATCACCTTGGTTTCAGGAGCAACAGGAACGGGCAAAACGCTGATGGTAACCGAATTCTGTGCCGGAGTCGCCAAAAACAACGAAAGAAGTCTGTTGTTTGCGTTTGAAGAAAGCCG
>DYRC01000255.1:0-1363 GCA_020718925.1 Desulfonema limicola | reverse complement strand
CATCAGGAAATGGCAGGGCTGTTTACCTCCACCACGCCGACGCTGATGGGCGGATCATCTGTAACCGAAGCGCATATTTCCACGCTGACCGACTCTATCATATTATTGCGATATGTCGAAATCTACGGCGAGATGAGACGCGGAATCACGGTTCTGAAAATGAGAGGCTCTCAGCATGATAAGGAAATCCGTGAATTTTCAATAGATTATGACGGGCTTCATATCGGAAAAGCATTCAGAAATGTCAGCGGAATTTTGTCAGGCAATCCGACGCACAGTGAACCCGGCGAAATCTCCCGGTTAAGCAACCTTTTCAAAAACGAAACGGAGTGATATTCGTATGCCGACTATCGCCGACCTTCAAAAAGGATGTGAAGACCTGCGGCAAAAGCTCGGAGTGGCAGAAGCCCGGTTTCACAATATTGTCGCTAAAAATGCTGACGGAATGATTATTGCGGATCGCTCCGGCATTGTGCGCTTTCATAATCCGGCAGCAGTTAAGATGTTTAACACCCCCGGAACGGAATTAACCGGCAGAGTATTCGGATTTCCTGTGATTGCCAATGAAACTGCCGAAGTGGAACTGTTGCGTAACGGCAAATCGCCGATCAGTGTTGAAATGCGCGTGGTTGAGATTGAGTGGGAAGGAGAGCCGATGTTTCTGGCGTCTTTGCGAGACATCACCGACCGCAAAAGAGCCGAAGACCGCTTAATGGCGTCTTTGAAAGAAAAAGAAGTTCTGCTGAGAGAAATTCATCACCGGGTCAAAAACAATCTGGAGGTCATTATTTCTCTCATCGAAATGCAGTCTGCCTGCGCCCCTGATAAATCGGTCATCCGGTTTTTCAGTGAAATCCGGGAACGGATATGGGTGATTGCGCGTGTTCATGAAGACCTTTATCATTCGGACAATCTGTCGGATATTAATTTCAGGAAATATCTTGAAAATTTAAGCGACGACATGCTCAGTCTGTATGATTTACCGAACATCAGCCTTCAGGCAGATTTTTCCGAAGCGTTTCTTGATATTGAAACTGCCATTCCCTGCGGGCTGATATTCATCGAACTGCTGACAAATGCGTTAAAACACGCTTTTCCGAAAGATCACAAGCAGAAATCCGATGTCCGATGCCAAATCCGATGCGGATTCATAGAAAAAGACGATATGTTCATTCTGACCATGAGCGACAACGGCATCGGAATGTCCGAAAATTTTGACTGGCGCAACGCCAAATCTATGGGGTTGCGGTTGGTGAATATTCTGACAAAACAGCTTGACGGTCATCTTGAAGCAGATACCGGCAGCGGAACATCGTTTAAAATAGCATTTCCTAATCGTTAACCCCTCCCCCGACCCCTCCCC
>DYRC01000254.1 GCA_020718925.1 Desulfonema limicola | reverse complement strand
TAGTCGTTTCAGTAGTGCCTTTGATGACGCAGGGAGAAGTGATGTCATAGCTGATCGTGAAGGTGTTGGACTGAAGAACCGGCGTAATAATAACCGTACCGGCAATCCCGCATTGTCCGTTGAACGTAAATTTAACGCTTGTCGTACTTTCAAGCGCAACAGCTCCGCATGAAAAAGATGCGATAACAGCAGTCAACGGGTTTTCCCGCGTTGTCTGAGAAAAAGCTTTATGCAGATTGAGTCTGTTTATGATCGTGGTTATTTTCTCAGGCGCACTTATGCTCTCACTGACACCTGCAGCAGTCTTGTTTGTAAGCCCCACTGTGCCGGATGAAATCGCCGGAGGCGTCAGAGCCGTAGTAACCCGAAGAGCATAGACGGCTTCGTGAAGTCCGGCTTTGTTATCTCCGTTAACATCGCATTGAATATCGCCCTGCTGTCTTAGTGCAGCAGCAACCTGAAGAGAAAATACCGCTTCGGGAAGCCCGGTTCTGCTGTCTCCGTCAACATCACAGTCAACCGCGCCCGCCTGCCCGAAAAAACTGAGTACGGCAGCGACTAGCATAAAACAGATTGCCATGATTCTGAATACATCTCCTATTTTCATAATCTTTTTCCTTTCTTATGGTTTCTGATTCTTATGCGTTTATTCCCCAAACCGCAAATACCGGATCGGAGAAAAACTGCTGCGAATAATACTTGTCTGTTTCAGGTCTGGGATAGCCGCGTATTGACCATGTTGAGATTTTTTCAAATTTTCCTGTTTGCAGAAAATATTCAATCACCAGCCCCATGCGTTCAAATTCATGAATCTCCTGCCAAATCCTGATGACTTAAAATTCGGGCTATCTCTGCAAAAAACATCAAACGGACGGGTCATATAAGTACCCGATCATATATTTTTCGGCAATATCGTAGGGGTAAGCCCCTGTGCTTACCCTTGCAGCAGGGCAATCACAGGGGATTGCCCCTACAAAAAATCAGATGACAGTCTGTTTTAAACCACTACCCCAGCATTTTCAATTCAGTTATTCAACTGCGTAAGTCCTATCATAAAAGAAACTTCTGTCAATATTTAAATTTAAAAAAACTGTCCGAAGTATTGATATTTAAGTTCAGGTTATTTCTTTACAAACCCTTAGAGTTGAAAACTCCGATTGTGGCGGGGTTACAATCCCCGCCGTCCGAGTTATTTTTCAATCGGCAGTTCCTGACGCGCAGCCCACTCCGTCCAACCGCCGTCATACCAAAATACATTTTTATAGCCCAGCAGATATTTTAACACAAAAAACGTCTGACTTGCCTGATGACCGGTTCGGCAATGAACAATAATGGTCGCATCTTTTGAGGGAATGAGTGCCGCGTAAGCTGATTCAAGTTCTGCGGTCGGTTTCAAAGTCGTATAACTGCCAACCTGAACCAGATCATCTTTGAACGGACGATTGATCGCTCCCGGAACATGCCCTGCCCGGGCTTCATCAGATTTTTTGCCCGTGTAGTAATCTTTGGGGCGGTTATCCAGAATAAGCGCTGTTTTGTTCTGAACATGAGCCAAAACCTGCCGATAATCTGCCGTAAAGTCATCTTTGTCGCGCACAACCGGATATACTGATCGGGTATCCGGCGGCAACTCCGTATTGACCGGCTTTTTCTCTCCTGTCCATTTTTCAAAACCGCCATCCAGAATCCCGTAAGTTTTATGCCCCAGCCGCTCGAATACCAAGCCGATCAGCGTGGTATCTCTGACATTATCGCCTGCATATACCAAAACCGCAATATCATCGCTTTCAATGCCCATAAGCGAAAATTTCGCCGAAAGCAGCGCAGGCGGAAGCAGCATAGATGGCAAACCTCCGACAACACCTCTGAAGTTTTCAACAGAAGTTGCCAAAGAGCCGGGAATATGGCTCTTGTTATATTCGGGCTGAGGTCTGGAATCAATAATTTTTACTTTCGGATTCTTTAAATTTTGAAAAAGCCAATCGGTGCTGACCAATCCGGGAAGAGAGGGCGTGTCAGCCGGAATTTGTGTTTTTGCCGAAGACGCATAGAAAAAGTTCCGCCACGCATTGATCTGATCGGCTTTCTGCGGCGATACCGGCGTTTTTCGCAAGGATACGGGTTTTAAGCAGGTGTTAATAAAGCCGTTAAGTCCATCCGTCAGAATAAACACATTGCGATAGCCCTGACGATACAAAGCGTCTCTTGCCTGCGCCGGATGCGTCATTCCGTTGGAATACAAGACCACTTTGGCAGCCTTGTCTTGCTTCTGCATAAATGCCGGAAGATCAGGCAGTTCCACATTTTTTGCGCCCCGGATATGAAACCGCTTGTATTCATTCGCCGGACGCACGTCTATCACGATAAAATTCGGATCGCCGTTATACAACGCATCCGCAAGTTCTTCAGGCTCAACATGATCCTGAGCATCCGCAACAGATGCGAGCAGCGATTCATCAGATGACGGGGCTTTGGCAAGTTCAAATCCGGCTGTCGGCGTTTTGGCTTCAGGTGCGGAGAAAAATAACAATGTTCCCGCAAACACAAGAAAAACCAGACTGAATGCTTTCAGAAACGGCGTTTGAAAATACATGCCGCTTTCCGGGTTTTTTGCTTTGATTTTCTCAAGATATTCAGCCCCCCAGAAACATCCTATCGCAATCAGCGTAAAAATAAGCGCAAATGCACCTTCGGACATTCCGAGACTGGTATAGACAAAAGCAACCCCCGCCTGACCGAACGCGTCCTGAGAACTCTGTCCTGCGGTGTAAAGCGGCTTTATCACCGGAAAAAGTTCGTTGAACAGAATGCTTCCCAAAAATGCGCCACACAGAAATACCAGCGCGTCTAATTTTCCTGAAGCTGCGCCCACAGCCGCAGTGCCGGGGCACCAGCCGCTCATCACAAAACCCGCGCCGAAAATAAGACCGCCCACGATATACGCGCCGTAATAGGTCGGCATGTAAAAAAGCTCTGTGGCGGGATCAATGATTCCCAAACCTTTAAAGGCAGATATGCCGATCATTGCGGTCAGAAGCGCGGTGAACATGACTTTCAGAACCGTCATGTCTGTAAAATAAAAAATGCCGGATAGTTTTTTGGAACTTCCGAACCCTGCCCGCTCCAGACACAGCCCGAAAAAAAAGCCGATCAGCGTGGCGGCAAAAAAACGCGCCGCCTGAATCCAGTGTTCCGAGTCCGTAAAATGTCTTAATCATCCCACTGCCTCCTCAGAAAATATGCCACAGCATAGCCGCCTGCAAAGACAAAGATAAGAAACACCAGACTGCCGGTTAGAAGCAGCGCACCGCCTGATAATGCCTGTCCTGATGTGCAGCCTCCTGCCAAACGGCTTGCAAATCCCACCAGAATGCCGCCGCATAAGGCAAATATCAGCCTAAGTTTCGGGGGGCATTTATTTCCTTTTTCGATTTTTATGTGAATCCTGCTGGCAGAGATGGCAGAAAACAAGCCTCCGATAAATACGCCGATAAACATAAATACCAGATAATAGCGCAAAGGATTTTCGCCCCATTTTCCGAAATATTCGCCGGAGAGAACATGAGAGGGCGCAATCAGACATTCGGCATACGCGCCGAATCGGGCAAGCCCGCCGGATGCGCCTAATCCCGCGCCCAGAATCAGGTACGAGGCAAGCAGGGTAATTCCCAGCCCTAAGCCTGCAAGATACGGATTGCTGTATGGTTTCATTCTTCCTCCTAGCATCCCGCGCTCTTTTTCTTGGGTTTTGCCGGTTCCTGAATCGGCGCAGGCAGCGGATTCGGAGAAGCAGCAGACTTAGGCGCTTTTACGGCTGATTTTTCACTTGAGGGAGCCGCCTGAGTTTTTACGCTTTCACCTTCTGACCAGTAAGCTTCAAGACCGCCGTAAAGTACCTTGATCGGACGCTCGGTTTTTTGCGACAGGATTCCGCCCACTGACATGGCGAGAGTTCCATCCCGATCAACCAGAATCAGAGGACCCGCGCCGACTAAATATGCCGGATTACCGATAACATCTGCCACATCCGCATTGACCGACCCCGCGATATTGTAATCTTTGAACATCTCCGGCGGACGAATATCTGTCAGTTCAAATGTTCCGGGCAGATCCATGATAAGGCGTTTCAATTCCGCAGCAGAAATGCGCTCAGGAAGTTTTACCTGTTTTTGGGGTGTGGCAGACGCCGGATCGGTTTTGCTTTTTGCAGCTTCATATACCGGAAGACCCGCTCCAATCCACGCTTCAGAGCCGCCTTCAAGATTTTTTGCTTTTCCAAAGCCTTTGCGCTCCAATACGCCGACCGCCATGCTGGAGCGATATGCTGAATTGCAGACCACCACGACAGGTTCTGCCGGATCCAACTGAGAAGACAGAGTTGCCAGATGATTCAACGGAAGATTCAGGAGATTGCCGATTCTCAAGCCCATCCACTCCGAAGGAAGGCGCACATCCGCAATTACCGGGGCTTCGCCTTTCTGCATCAGGGCGTACAATTCACGCGGCGCAATCGGGCTGCTCACCGTTACGGGAAGGGCGGCTTTTTTCCAACTGTCCAACGTGATAATACCCGCCGAGTATCCCACGCGATGCAGACGATACAACGCCTCTTTCAAGTCTTTTTCTGTGCCGCACAAGGTCAGCTTTTCGCCCCATGGGATCATAATGCCCACCCATGTCTCAAGCCTGCCGCGATTGGCAATGTTTATCGCATTCGGGATATGACCTTCTGCATAAGGTTTGGCTTCCCGCAAATCCACCACATAGCCGGTTTCAGGCTTGCTGATGTCCAATTTCGGCTTGATTTCGGCAGGCAGCGGCGCATTCCAATTCACCGGCGGCGGACCTTCTTTGTTCATTTTGGCATTGTGTTTGAAATATTGCGGCGCTTCGGGAAGACCTTCCAACAATGCAGTGATAAATTCACTCCGCTTGCTGTGTTTCAGATAGGGATTCGAGGCTCTTTCCCTTCCGATGGTGGAATTGGGATCATCGCTGAGATGCGCGCCGCACAAAGAGCCTGCGCCGTGTGCGGGAAACACCTTCACGCTGTCAGGAAGCTTTGACAATTTGTTCGTCCATGAATCAAACATGGCAGACGCAAGCCATGCCGCAGATGTCGTGCCTTCCATCAGATCAGGACGCCCCACGCTCCCCACAAACAACACATCTCCGGCAAACATCAGAAGCGGCGTATCCGGCTTGTCTTTGCCGAAAACCATAGCACACATGCCATCCGGCGTATGTCCCGGCGTATCTGAAAATTTGAGCATGGCGTTGCCGATATTGACTGTGCTTTGTTCATTCACCGCTTCGATTTTATACTTTGCGCCGCTTAAATGGCTCTGATAAATCGGGCAGTTTGTCATTTTGACGATTTCCGTATGTCCTGCCACAAAATCCGCATGAGAATGGCTCAGATAAACACCTTTGATAACTGCGTTTTCTTTTTTGGCAGTATCCGAATAGATAAACGCATCCCGCACCGGATCAACCACCAGCGCTTCTCCTTCGCTGATCAGCATGTAGGAATACACCGACAGCACCGGCAGTTCAAACTGAATCACTTTGAAGCCCGGAAAGGTGTAAGTATCCACAATCCGGGAAGAAGCCGCATCATCACCATGTGTTGCGGATTCGGAATCTTTTATCTGCGCTGCCTGAATGACAGACATACAGATGAACAGGCACAACAGTTGTGCAAACACTTGAAACATCAGAGGCTTTGCTTTCATACTTCTCCTTTTTTCAGTTAAGGTTTGTAAAAAAACAATTCGGACACAATTTAAATTTTGAATCAGAAATTACAGAAAGGCTTATTTTTTCAGCATTTCTACCCGAATGTCAAGCAGAATTTTTTGACACGTCTGCTTTTGTTTTTAATACCGATTTGCTATCAAAGAATGATAAACATCCCAACCCCTCCCCCGCAAAATACCAGAGAGCCATTTAAAGATGATCTAAGTACCCGATCATATATTTTCCGGCAATATTGTAGGGGTAAGCCCCTGTGCTTACCCACTTACCCACTCAGCAGCAGGGCAATCCC
>DYRC01000253.1 GCA_020718925.1 Desulfonema limicola | reverse complement strand
GCAACCGGCATTTCCGCCAATTGTTTCAGCTTTTCATAGCGTTCTGTATACTCAACTTCAATCATTGCCCGAAGCGTTTTGGATTCTTCCGGGAATGCTTTTTCCAAAGACGCATACCGCACTTCACCGCCAAGGAACTGCTGCAAGGTTCCGTCCGGTTTCTTGGAATCCAGAACAAAGGGATTTTTGCCCTCTTTCTTCAATTCGGGATTAAAGCGATACAGGGGCCAATATCCGCATTTCACAGCCAAATCCTGCTCTTCCTGCGTTTTCCCCATGCCTTTTTTGATGCCGTGATTGATACAAGGCGCATACGCCATAATCAGAGACGGACCATCATAGCTTTCTGCTTCCGTAACGGCTTTCATCAACTGATTCTTGTTTGCACCCATCGCCACGCTTGCTACATAAACATATCCGTAGCTCATTGCCATTGCGCCCATGTCTTTTTTGCCGGTTTTCTTGCCGGATGCGGCAAATTTGGCAACCGAGCCGGTAGGCGTTGCTTTGGAAGACTGACCGCCGGTATTGGAATAAACTTCGGTATCATAAACCAGAATATTGATATCTTCGCCCGAAGCAAGAACGTGATCCAAGCCGCCGAACGCAATATCATACGCTGCGCCATCTCCCAAAAATACCCAGTAGGATTTCTTGGTGAACAGTTTGGAATAGGTAAAGATTTCTGCCAAAAGCGCGTTATCTTTGTAAAGCGGCAGCATGGCTTTCAACTGGTCGCCGAATTTTTTGGAATTTTCAGGACATTTCATGTTGCCTAACCAGCCGGAAAGCGCATCTTTGAGTTCCTGCGGAATATCTGTTCCGATGGCTTTCTGAGCTAATTCAGCCAGTTTTTTGCGCTGCTGCAACGCGCCCATAAACATGCCGTAAGTAAATTCCGCCGGGTCTTCAAACAAAGAACTTCCCCAAGTGGGTCCGTGTCCGTCTTTGTTCACGCAATACGGAATTGACGGCGCGGAACCGCCCCAGATTGAGGAGCAGCCGGTCGCGTTGCCGATAATCATCCGCTCGCCGAACAATTGCGTAACCAGTTTGGTATAAGGCGTTTCTCCGCATCCTGAACACGCGCCGGAGAACTCCATGAGCGGCTGACAGAACTGGCTGCCTTTGACCGAATCTTTTTTGAGAAGATCATCTCTGACCGGAACCTGCTCTACCACATAGTCAAAATTCGGAGCCTGATTCAATTGCGTATCCAAAGGCTTCATCACGAGCGCAGGCACTTTTGCCGGACAAATATCCGCACAGTTGCCGCAGCCCATACAATCCAGCGGACCAATCTGAATGCGGAAATTATATCCCTTGAGTTCCTTGCCTTTTGCTTCAACAGTTTCAAATCCTGCCGGGGCTTTTTTCGCTTCTTCATCGGTCAGAAGTGCCGGGCGGATAACCGCATGAGGACAAACCATCACGCACTGATTACACTGGATGCAGTTTTCTTTCACCCATTCCGGCACCATGATGGCTACGCCGCGTTTTTCGTATTTGCTGGTTGCTACCGGGAAAAGCCCGTCAACGGTGAACATGCTGACCGGAAGCTTGTCGCCCTGCTGAGACAACATGGGACGCATGACGTTGGTAACAAATGCAGGTTCTTTTCTGACAACAGCAGCCGTATCAGCCGCATCTGCCCAAGACGCGGGATATTTGACTTCAGTGAGATTTTCCAGCGTTTTTTCAACACCGGACACATTCATATTAACGACTTTATCACCCTTTTTGCCGAACATCTTTTTGATTTCTTTTTTCAGATATTCGATTGCCTTATCCACCGGAATCACATTGGCAAGCTTGAAAAATGCGGTCTGCATAATCATGTTGATTCTGCCGCCGAGTCCCACTTCGGTTGCAATTTTTACCGCGTCAATATTGTAAAATTTGAGCTTTTTGCGGGCAATGGTGCGGCGCATGTGAGCAGGCAGCTTGGTTTCCATGTCCTGCAAAGACCAGGGAGAGTTCAGCATAAATGTCCCGCCCTCTTTGATTCCTTCCAGAACATCATACACATCCACATAATTTTCTTTGTGGCAGGCAATGTAATCCGCCGCATTGATAAGATATGTGGATTTAATCGGCGTTTTTCCGAAACGAAGATGCGACATGGTAACGCCGCCGGATTTTTTGGAATCATACGCAAAATACGCCTGAGCATACATATCCGTATTGTCGCCGATGATTTTGATAGCGGTTTTGTTTGCGCCTACGGTTCCGTCCGCACCCAAGCCCCAGAATTTGCACTGAACATTGCCTTCAATGCCAACATCAAAGCTGTCATCTACGTCCAGAGAACTGAAAGTTACATCATCTGTGATGCCGACCGTGAAATGGTTTTTGGGACCTGATGATTTCATGTTGTCAAACACGGCTTTTGCCATGCCGGGCGTAAATTCTTTGGAGCCGAGTCCGTAGCGTCCGCCGAGAATGGTCGGCATTTCGCCTTTTTCCATATACGCGGTGCAGATATCCAGATACAAGGGATCGCCCAATGCGCCGGGTTCTTTGGTGCGATCCAGAACTGTAACGCAATTGGCTGTTGCCGGAATTACCGCAAACAAATCTTTGACAGAAAAGGGACGGAACAGGCGGACTTTTACCAACCCTACGGATTCGCCCTTATCATTGAGATAATTGACCACTTCCTCAAGGGTCTCGCAGGATGACCCCATAGAAATCACAACCCGATCTGCATAAGGATCGCCTACATAATCAAAGAGTTTGTATTTGCGCCCTGTCAGGTTACCGACTTTTTTCATGTATTCGCTGACAATATTCGGCGTTTTCTCATAATAGGGGTTGCGGATTTCAAAACCCTGAAAATAAACATCCGGATTCTGGGCAGTGCCGCGAATCTCCGGGCGTTCCGGGTTCGCGCCTCTGGCTCTGAAATCGGCAATTGCTTCCCAGTTCACCAAGTTTGCCATATCCGCATAATCAATCACTTCGATTTTCTGAAGCTCGTGAGAGGTGCGGAATCCGTCAAAAAAATGCAGAAACGGAACGCGGGATTCGATGGCGGAGAGATGTGCCACCAATGCCATATCCATTGTTTCCTGCACAGATGAGGCGCACAGCAGCGCAAAGCCGGTCTGACGCACTGCCATCACATCCTGATGGTCGCCGAAAATCGAAAGCGCATGTGCCGAAATCGCGCGGGCGGTTACATGAATCACCGCAGGCAGAAGCTCACCGGACATTTTATACATGTTGGGAATCATCAGCAGCAAGCCCTGAGACGCGGTAAAGGTGCTGGTCAGCGCACCGGCGGCTAAAGAGCCGTGAACTGCCGCAGCCGCACCGGCTTCAGACTGCATCTGCCGAATAATCATCGGTTGTCCGAAAATGTTTTTAAGTCCTGCCGCAGCCCATTCATCCGCGCTCTCCGCAATGGGAGACGATGGGGTAATCGGGTAAATCGCAGCAGCGTCGCTCATTGCATACGCGACGTGCGCGGCAGCGGTATTGCCGTCAACAGTTTTCATTTTTTTTGCCATAACCAAGAAGCTCCTTGAATATTGAGTATATTATATTCTAATCGAATTTTTCACTGAATGAAATTCAGTAGAATATTTGAAATGAAGGGATTTGTAAAGAAAAAGTTTTGCTTTAATCGTTTTCCTTGAATATCAGGGAACGCTATGCTAAAATCTGATTATTTTAAGATCATATCGGAGGCACAATGCACAAGCAGGACATTGCAACATTAATCAGGGAAAACAGAACAGCGTTTATCGTTATCGCGGTTATACTTTTTCTGATCGAAGTGGAAATTTTTGCCCTTGCGGCAATGAAAGCAGGACATCGTTCATGGCTGCAATTTGTTGATAATTATGGAAATGTGGTTCACGAAACTGACGGCAAAAACCTGAGCGATTTCAATAAATATTATTTTGAAAAAAACTTCGGACCGGTCAATAACTTTCAGCGCAGATTAGTGTCCAAAGATTACCCGTTTCCGTTCAGGGCGTGGTTTGTCGCGGCTGTGGGGATTCCTATCGGGATTATTCTGCTGCTGGCATTCACCATCAAATCCTACATTTCGTTTATGTATGGCGCAGATGATAAAAAAGACGGCGGAAGCGAGTATCAGACGCAGATGGAGCGCATGGTGGCAAGTGTCAGCCGCTTCAATATTTTTACCATCGGCTTTCTGGTGCTGCTGGGCGTTTTCTGCTATTGGGTGATCCCTGAAACCATCACCTATCTCGGCAGAGTGGGCGAAGAAACCATCAGCAGATACCGATGGGTGTTTATTTCTGCCGCATTGATCATGGTCGGCATGATTGCATGGGTGATTTATCTGCGCTATCTTCTGGCGGTGAAAACCATTGACAGTCAGGTGGAATTGGATAAATACCGGCTGCAATTGGGTTTGGATCCGGCATATACTCAGGCGCTTCAATTGGAATATAAAGAGGGAAATCCCCGACAGCAGGTTACATGGAACGCGCCGCCGCCCAAAGAAATTCCCCCAAAAGATGTTTTGCCGGAAATCGGGGTAGAAAAAAGTGATGTGTTGGCAAATTAAGAAACAGCGATGAGAGAAACAGACATGCAGATTGTAACAACTCATAAAAACACGGATTTTGACGGCATTGCCTCCATGATTGCGGCAACGCTGATTTATCCTGAAGCGATTCCGGTATTGCCCAAAATGATCAATCCCAATGTCCGGGCATTTTTATCCATTCATAAAGACCTGTTCAATATTCACGGGACAGATGAAATCAAACCGGATAAGGTGAAGCGGCTGATTGTGGTGGATGTGAACAAATGGGGTCGTTTGGAGCAGATGACTCCTCTGCGCCAGAAAGAAGACCTTGACATTATCCTCTGGGATCATCATCCGGATCGCGGAGACATCAGCGCAAATTGGGCATGTCAGGAAGAAATGGGCGCAAATATCACGCTGATGCTGCGGCATCTCAAAAAAGAAAACAAAACGATTTCGCCGGTTCATGCCACGCTGTTTATGGCAGGGCTGCATGAAGATACGGGCAGTCTGATGTTTCCCTCCACCAAAGCCGAAGATGCGTATGCTGCGGCATATCTGTTGGAACACAAAGCAGATTTGAATGTGCTGGGGTCTTTTCTGCGCCCGGCGTATGGTGAAAAGCAGAAAGATGTCTTATTTGAAATGCTGAAAAATGAGACCCGCGCCAAAATCAACGGCTATACGGTCAGTTTCAATAAGCTGCATATTGAAGGACATGTCGGCAATCTCTCTGTCGTGGTTCACATGTATCGGGAAATTATGAATGTGGATGCGGCTTTCGGTATTTTTACCGGCAGGGGGCAGGGCAAGTGCATTGTTATCGGACGCAGCATCGCCGAAGAACTTGACGTCGGCTCGATTATGCGGAGTATGGGCGGCGGCGGACATCCGGGCGCGGGGTCTGCCATGCTGAATTTTGTCAATTCCGATACCGTAGAGCAGATGATCCGGGACCTTATTGAAGGCAATCAGAAATCTTCGATTCAAATCAGCGATGTGATGTCATTTCCGGTGTTTACCGTATCTTCCGATACGACAATGGAGCAGGTGGCGATTCTTCTGAGGCAAAAGGGCTGCACCGGCATTCCGGTCGTGGATGATAACAAACTCGCGGGCATTATTTCCCGAAGAGATTTTCGCAAAATCCGCAAAGAATCCAATCTGAGCGCTCCGGTCAAGGCGTATATGACTACGGATAACATTACGATTGAGCCGGGGAAAAGCCCCATGCACGCGGCGCGTCTGATGGTCAAGCACGACATCGGGCGATTGCCGGTGATTGAAAACGGCAATATTATCGGCATTATCACCCGATCCGATGTGATGAATTATTTTTACGATCTGCTGCCATCATAACTTTTCGGAGATAAGCTGATGAATTATCTGCATTTCGGCGACTGCCTTGACGTGCTGAGAAACGACATCGCAGATGAGAGCGTTGATCTGATTTATACCGATCCGCCCTTCAACAGCAAGCGCAATTATAATATCTTTTTTGATGACAAAGATATTCAGACACAGCGCGTGGCGTTTGAAGATACATGGTCGCTGAAAAATATTCAGGATTCGCTTT
>DYRC01000252.1 GCA_020718925.1 Desulfonema limicola | reverse complement strand
ACAGACAGCCTAACCCTCAGTTGCAGTTGACTACGCAACTGAACATGGTGTTAGGCTCAATAACAAAGTAGAGCTTTAATTTCAACAAAAAAACAGAGGAGATGTCCATGATGTCCAAAAATTTTTCTTGCAGATTCAGGATGATTATAACACTGTCTGTTATCTATCTGATCTTCCTTTTTATTCCCAACCTCTCCTTTGCCGCCTTTGTTGACAATGGCGATGGCACTGTTACTGATACCTCCCAAAATTTGATGTGGCAAAAAGAATATTGTAGTCGCGGGGCAACATGGGAAGAAGCGATGTCTTATTATTGTAAATATTCAATCACAGGAGCTTATGAAGATTGGCGTTTGCCAAATAGTATTGAACTCCTATCGCTCAGAGAATTATATACAAACAATCTAAATACATACAACGTTCTATTTCCTGATACACATACATATCCAGCGAGTTGGTCATCTGATGAAAATTCCATGATGGGATTGGCTGTATTTTTCTATCCCACTAGCAACACTTCAGGCTACTTAAGCAAATATAACCCTATGGATGTCCGTTGCGTTAGAAATGTAACACAATCATCTAACCGTGAACCTCAATACATCAGCGGCACGATTTCCCCGAATCCGGGAACATCCGGCAGCAATTTTACCTTTGAATGTACCTGGCAAGACCCTGACAATGATTATGTGGTTGATGTCAAGGCGCAATACAGAAAACAGGGAAGCACAACGTGGACAGAATTGCCGGATACGCTTGACCCTGTGAGTGGCGTTTATCCGCCGAAATTCATAAAAAAAGATGTCAGAATCAGCGGATTAGCCGGAACGTATGAGTATCAGTTTCAGGCAAGGGACGCCAATCCCGCTGCCGGAGCAAGAAAACATACCACCGCATGGCAAGGCGGCGGAACATTCACAATCAGCGGCGGGACTTCTTTGCCTGCTGTCAAAATTCAGGTAGGTCCGAGCGAAATACCGCAGGGCTTTTCCGCCAGTATTTACGGGGAAAGTTTCATGCCCAACAGTACGGCAGTGCTGCATTTCCGAAAATCGAACGGCACGGAATACGCTTCGGTCAATGCGACCACAGACGCTTATGGCAGAATCCTTTCCACTTATGCTGTTTCGCTGAGTATGCCGCCGGATACCTATACCTGCTGGGCAACGGATACGTCCACCGGCAGAAACAGCAATTCGCCGAGTTTTCTGGTCAAAGCGCAGACAGACCCGAAAATACAGATGCCGATGGGAACTTCAGGCAAGCCGGGCGATTCGTTTGTGTTTCAGGGAACCGGATTTACGCCGGATGGCAATGCGGAACTGCATCTGAGAAAGCCGGACGGAATTGAGAGTATTCTGAGGACGGTTTCTGTTACATGGGAAGGCAAGTTTGCCGAATCTTACACATCGCCATACAATAATGCGGCGGGAGCTTATTCATGGTGGGCAGTTGACAAGTCTTCAGGCAAAACCAGCCCGATACTGAACTTTGTTCTTGTTTCGGATACCAACAGCGGCGGCGGGTTTGTCATCACCACAAACGGAAATCAGCAGGCGGTGAATGTGCCGTTCACCATAGAAGTCAAGGCTGTCAACAGTTCGGGAACTACGAATACCATGTTCAGCAACGATGTATCGCTGACAAGTACAGGCATCGGAAATATCAGTCTGTCAAAAGTAACGCTGAAGAACGGTCAGGCAAGCGCATCGCTGAAAGTGTATAGTCCGGCAAAAGGCATGAAACTGATAGCAAATGGTTACGGCTTGCAGGGTGAGAGCAATCTGTTCGATGTAACCGGCGCGGCAACCAATACCGGCTCAATCAGCGGTAAAGTGCAGAATTATGACAACTCGACAGAAGAAAATGCGGTTGTATTTTTGAACGGTTCCGGTATAAGTCTGAAACAGATGACAGATACGATGGGCAGATTCAAATTTGAAGGATTGCCGCCCGGAAAATATTCGTTGAGTGCCAAAGCTCAGGATAACCGGGAAAATCTGAGAGCGTATGACGTAACGCTTGCAGACAAACAGCATTATCCTCAGAATATCTTTTTAGCCGGAAGTCCGGGCAATCCCAAAGGCTTGACCCCGATTATTCTGATTCCGGGAATCATGGGGTCGTCAAAAGTTCCTCATAGTCCATATCCGGTACTTTGGAAAGAATCACCGCCTTGGTATGAGCAATGGGATACGGATACATTCGGGCTTCTTGATCCTTTAGGAGCTTGTGGCTGGGGTGACTTGATAGATACGTTGCAGAAAGAGTATGGGTATGAAATTGACAAGACGCTTTTTCCTGTTCCGTATGACTGGCGGATAGATATTGACAAGGCTGCTAACGACTATCTCAAAAATTGGATTACAGTAGCAAAAACAAGAGCAGGAACGCCAAAAGTTCATGTCATTGCTCATAGCATGGGCGGACTTGTAACCCGTTCATATATTCAGGGCGAAAGCTATGCCTATGATATTGACAGATTCGCAATGGTAGGAACGCCGAATCATGGTTCGGGAATGGTGTATTACATGGTGGAAGGCGGTGATCCTCAAGCAGCCGATAGGGTCAGCGCAATGAATGCTGATAGCCTTAAAGCATGGGGAATATCATGGGTTCTTGATTTTTATGAAAGGGTATCGGAACTCCAAACAACTACTCATGGTTATCTCTATGCAGGAAAACCTCTGTTCATTTCTAATCCTTATAATTTTATAAATCGTTATATATTCAGGTTGTTATATTTCGATATTCCGTCATCACGGCAACTGATGCCTACTTATCCATTTCTGAAGATAACAGGCACTACCAATTACAAAGCCCCTCATTTTTTGTATATGGATAATTACTGGTTGGCTGATTTGAATGAAGCAGGGGGCATCAAAGCCGCGAATCTCAATCGGATGGGGATAGAAACAGATACAGCAGGCAAAATAAAAACAAAGATTTTTGCCGGAAATAAGCTTGTTACTGTGAAAGATATTGAGGTCGGAGATTCTGATATTAACAGAGATTTTTATCAGAACGGAGAGCCGGTATCTTACACTCCGGGGGATGGTGATGGCACAGTGTTAAGCGAGGAGAGCGCACGTTTGAAAATCGGAAACAGCGACCTCGTAACTTTTACGAATACTGAAGCAGCAAGTCATGCCGCACTGATTAAAGCTTACATGACCGGAGACAATGGTTATTTGAAATTCATCACCGGCAAAGCACCTCTGACACGGATGACAAGGGATTCCGGCAGTGCGGTATTGAATGAACTCAATATCTCTGTTTTCGGCAGAGCAGTGCCGTTTGTCTATGACCCTTACGGAAAAAAATGCGGTATCAACCCGGATACGGATAAGCGGGAAGATGACATGAGCGGTTGTCGGTTATCCATGAACGGCGGCGGCATAAATCTCGGTATTCGGAATCCGGTCAGCGGAACATACACGCTTTATCTGAAAGACAATAATGCTGAAGATTTCCGCCTGATGTTGTCGTATGCGGATAGTCAGAAAGCAGCGAATCAGAATTATCACTGGTTTGACAATGCAGGCGTGATTTCTCTGACGTTCACAATCAGCTCAACTTCGGAAAACAGGCTTGTTGTGAATCAGACAATCTCAGCACCGACAGGCTTGCAGGCAAATCCGTTTGAGAGCGGCGGATTGAAAACAAGGCTTTCATGGAGTGCGGTATCAGGAGCGGCAAGTTACAATGTTTATTCAAAGGAAGATGATGAGACATATCTTGCAAAATTGGGAAATACTGCTGCAACTTCCTATGATACTGTGCATTCATGGGCATCAGACTCATCTGTCAAAAAACGGGTTTATGCGGTTTCTGCTGTGAAATCGGATGGTACGGAGAGCTTTCTGTCTGATGCGGCTCTGAACAATGACCGTGATCATGACGGTCTGACCGATGAAAAGGAAGTCTCACTCGGAACGAATGTAAGCAATGCTGATTCTGACGGCGATGGTCTTAAAGATGGCGAAGAGTATATTTACAATACAAATCCTCTGGTTAAAGACACAGACGGAGACGGACTCAGTGATTATCAGGAAATCATGGGAGGTTCAGACCCGCTCGACAAAAATTCAAAGCCGGTTCAGGAAGATCTGAACGGCGATGGCAAAGTTGATCTGGCGGATGCGATATTGGCATTGAGAGTATTGGCAGGCATAAATCCGCAGAATTTTTATGTAGGCAACACTCTGAACGGAAAAGTCGGATTGCAGGATGTTGTGTTTATTTTGCAGACAGCAGCAGGGTTGAGGGATAACAATCTTCCCACAGCATTCTTATCTGTAAGTCCGGTTATTTTCAGTGAAAACGGAGGTGTTGCCACCATAGCCGCTATTTTGGATCATACAAGCAGTTCGCAGGTAGTTATCAGTTTGAATTTCAGCGGAACCGCACAATTCGGGATAGATTACAAAGCATCTTCTCAGAGTATCACCATTCCTGCCGGGCAGTTATCAGGCAGCATCACATTGACAGGCATTCCTGATATATTTACGGAAGGCAGTGAAACTGTCATTGTGAGTATCGTCGGGCAGTCGTCTGCTGTAACCGCAACGATTGCGGAGTATTAACACCGTAGCGAAGTTTCTTACTATCGTTGTTCTGATTCAGACAACTTAACACCTAACCATCAGTTGCAGCGGACGGCGAAAAACCCGCCGCCGCTGAACCTGTTGTTAGGATTTGTTTCAAGGCTTACAGACAGTGCTATGTAACTTCTGCAACTATTACAGATATTTACTATTGACTTTTTCGCGAAAATATGGTATTACTTAAGTCAGGTTTACAGCACTTCAACCCAACTCCTAACCATCAGTTGCAGCGGACTCACGCCGCTGAACCCGGTGTTAGGATTTGTTTCAAACAGAAAATGAGTGTGATGTAACTTGTGAAACTATTACAGATATTTACTGTTGACTTTTTCGCGAAAATATGGTATTACTTAAGTCAGATTTACAGCACTTCAACCCCGAACTTTACCGAACTCCTAACCATCAGTTGCAGCGGACTCACGCCGCTGAACCTGTTGTTAGGTTTTCTTCAAAGCAGAAAATGAGTGTGATGTAACTTCTGCAACTATTACAGATATTTATCATTGACTTTTTCGCGAAAATATGGTATTACTTAAGTCAGGTTTACAGCACTTCAACCCCGAACTCCTAACCATCAGTTGCAGCGGACTCACGCCGCTGAACCTGTTGTTAGGGGGTACAAAATGAAAAAGTTGAAGAATTTTTTCGGTATGTTATTGTTGCTGATGGCCGCTCTTGTTCCTGTCACGGATGTAAGGGCATACGAAATCATCAATCTGGTAGGTGATAAGGATAACATAGGGACAGATATCCCTTATGCAACCGGTGTAACCAAAGCGGACTGGGATGCTCTTGCCCATCGCGATCCCGGCGACGGAGACATGGATATGGATACATGGCTCTGGGGTAAACAGAATCTTTTTTCATGGCAGCATAATTTCAGCCTTCCGGCGGGAAGTTTTATAAGAAGTGCGACATTGACAATAGCCACTTTTGATCTGGAAGATGCCGGAGCCGGTGACGGACGGGGAGGCGGACCTTATGACACATTGCTTTTTCTTGGCGGTGCTGAGGTTTCCGAAGCATTTGATGATACTTATACGTCTGACGGATTTCCTATCAGAAGCCAGCTGACTGTCTTTAACCTGTCTCCCGAATTTCTGGAATTTATGAAAGACGGTTCACTGAACGTGCTGATGAATTCCCACGGTGGTGAACGGCAGGACTGTATTGCGATAGATTATGCCGAGTTGAAGATAGAAGTCGGCAATACCCCCGAACCTGCCACTATGCTTCTGTTAGGCATAGGAATTATCGGGCTTGCGGGTCTGAGGAAAAAGTCTTATAACCGGATTGTTTAATGAAATTGGGATTTCGGTGCGGGACGAATATCGGTTATAACTTCTTTCCGCATACGGAATCCTAACCATCAGTTGCAGTTGACGCCTTACGGCGCACCTGAACATTGTGTTAGGCTTTGTAATCATACAACGTAACTTCTGCAACTATTACAGATACTTACTCTTGACTTTTTCGCGAAAATATGGTATTACTTAAGTCAGGTCTGCAGCACTTCAA
>DYRC01000251.1 GCA_020718925.1 Desulfonema limicola | reverse complement strand
TCTGTCATATTCCTGCGTGGATTCGGAAAGAACTTCGATAATCAGCACCGGATTGACAATCGTATCTTTCCGTCCGTCAGCGCATCGGATATCTCCGCATACCACGCTCACATCGGGATAGGCATAATGTCTGGCTCTGTCAAGCTCCACTCTTATATCGCTCGGAAACACAAAACAATCGGAATCTTTCAATAAATTGTGCAGACCGGCAGAAACATTCATGGCAATCAGATTGTGATTCACCAAAGCACCTGACATGGCAAACATTTCGCCGTGATAATATTCGCTTTTGTATTCGGCGGCTTCTTCGATTTCAAAATATTCTTCGGCGGTGATGAATGTTTTCCGCAGTTTCAGCATTGTTTTTCTCCTTTATCAGATCGAGTTTATCATATTTTTCGGATATTCACAACCCCCGCCGTATCTTTGAAAAAGTTACTTTCTCATAAAATGACTATCTGGTTATGCAAGGAACTCAGGGCATTCAACGATTTCCATTCTTTTGAGTTGCAATCAGCTTATGATTGATGTAAATAAACCGAATGAGGGATGATGAAGAGCCTTTCTATCATCCGGAGAACGCCTGAAATTCAGGAGTTGACACACTCTGTTTTGGGAAATAGAAACCGATGAGATATATTGTTTGGATTTTTTTGTTCACAGCCGCAGTTTCGTATGCGATTGAATTGCCTTCTGATCTGAGAGAAGGCGATATTATTTTTCAGACTTCCCGATCCTCTCAAAGTATTGCAATTCAGCGGGCGACAAATTCTTCTTACAGTCATGTCGGAATTATCCTGTTTCAAAACAACCAGCCTTATGTATTTGAAGCAGCCTCAACCGTTTGCTATACGCCGCTTGATAAGTGGATCAGTCGCGGTCAGGGAAAAAAGTATGTCATCAAGAGGCTTAAAGAGGCATCAACGCGCTTATCCGTTTCCGAGCTTAAAAAAGCTGCAAAAAAGTTTGAGGGTAAGCCGTATGATCTGATATTTGAATGGTCTGATGAAAAGATATATTGTTCGGAATTGGTGTGGAAAATGTATTATCAGGCACTGGGCATTAAAATCGGAGAACTGCAACTGCTTCGGGAGTTCAACCTTTCTGATCCGGTGGTCAAACAGAAAATGCGGGAGCGCTATGGCAAGTCCGTGCCGCTTGATGAAGCGGTTATCTCACCGGCAGCAATTTTCAGATCGCCCTTGCTGATGACTGTGGGACAAAAGTAGTAACTACGGAAGAGGCTTTATGTTCAGCAAAATTTCAATAACCGACTTTCGGGGAATCACTCACTTAGGGTCTGTAACAAAATAATCTGATCATTTATGCGGTAAAATTTTATAATTCCGATCTCCGTGAAATTTATATCTGTAGAGGTAATTGCAAAACTAAAAACGCTCAATATGAGCTGTCTCACCGGTTTCTTTTAAGTCCGGTGAATTTGTCAAATTCGACAAACATAAAACCGTTTGAAGAAAAGACAAAGGTTTCTTCACGCCGAATCAAATCTTCACCCCAGCCGCGTTTATGAATGGCGGGGTCAATCCGTTTTGCTCTGGTATCCGCTTCGCTGAGATTTCTGATTTCATCTGAGCTCATTTATCAATTCCTATGTCAGAACGATATATGTCTTGCAATCCGAAGTTTGTCAATATTTTTGCAAAATACAACTGAAAATTGCTGATCCTGAGTTTTTTTTCATTGACGCATACCGCATATTTCTTTTAATGTCTGACAAACATTACCAACTTCTGAAATAAAAGAGACGTATTTTATGGCAGCACCGGATATATCCAAAAAGATGATTGACGCATTGACCCTGATGAATCTGGCGGTTACGCATATTCGCCTGTATCCGCCGGCAAGCCCGATGGTCGCAAACTCCGTGAACAGGGCATATCAGTCCCTTATCACTGCGCTTTCTCAGGATGAGTCTGTAATCATTACAGAATTTGGGAAAAGCTATCTGATTTCAGGGCAGTCCCTCAACGAGAAAGATCAGCGGAAAAACCCGCAGGCAATGGCATTTTTGGAGATGATTTTTGATCTGGGGCTTAAAAGCGTCAAGTTTATGAGAGACGTTAAAATTCCTGAACTTCGACAATTTCTTGAAATTATTGCTAAATCTGCTGAAATCGAACATACCGAAGAATTGCTGCGTCAGTCTCATACCCATATTCTGGCAGATTATAAGACGTCATCATACTCATCCAATGAGAACCGGATGCTGACCGATGTCGGCATTCAGGATGAAGATATTCTCCGGCATTTTACCGGAGATAAGGAACTTTCTGATTCCGCGCTGCAAAAAGTAAAAGGCATGGCAAAAAATCCCGAATGGGCTGAGAAGGCGTTTCAGATCGGCATGAATCATATCATGGAACGCCGATCCGGAATGACGGTGAATAAGCTTGCTCAGATTATGGTTCACATGGTTCGGGTATTGGATGATTTGCTGGACGATGATGGTAAAGAAAAACTGTCCATGAGTATTTCAAATATCATGTCTGATATGGATGACGATACTCTGAGCATGATTATGTCTCAGGATACCGAAGGACTTCTGGGCGGAAGGTTTTCCGAAACGCTGAGAACTCTGACATACCGCGTTCAGGAAAAAGTCGAACGCGCTGCCCGCATCAGAGAAGGGGTCAAGGCTGTTTTAAACGGCGACATCTCCCGATTTGCAGACGATGATCTGATGCACGCCATTCCCGGTATTATTGACGATATGACTGCCGAAGGGAAATTCGATACTGCCAAGGATCTGATTGTCAAACTGAGCGAATGGATCAGAAGCGAATCTCAGATTACATCGGCTTCCATGAAAATATATGCCTATCTCGGTCAGACGGCGCGGAATAAGATTCGGGAATTCCGCTTTGAAGAATCCGAATCTGTTTTGGAAAGCCTTTATGCGATTTGCTATGAGATGCCTGAAAAAGACAAAGATATTCGCAATCTTGCCGAAAATACGCTTAAAGAAATCGGCACAGAAGACATATTGGCAGTGTTATCAGAAGAATTTAAGCACAATCAGAAAGGACATCAGAAAACAGCAGGCTTACTCCTGAAACGGTTTGGCGGACTTGCTGCCGAATATCTTTTGGATATTCTGAAAAAAAGCGAAAGCCGGGCAGAACGGGCGCAATTGTTGAAACTGATTCCTGAAATCGGCTCACCTGCTATTCCGGCTCTGAGAAATCGGATTGAGCCGGGCGCGTCCTGGTATTATCTGCGAAATATTGTGCTGATATTAGGAAAAATCGGCTCAGAAGACGATGTGCTGTTTTTAAAGCCCTTGTTGAATCATGACGATTTCCGAATAAAACAGGAAGCGGTGAACAGCATTTACGGCATCGGCGGAAAATACAGGGGCGAAATACTGCTTTCAGCCCTGTCTTCCGCAGATGACGCCATGAAAACCGTTCTGACAGATATGCTGGGAGGGCTGCGCTATGCCGGCGCCGTTCCTGTTCTGCTGGAGATGCTTGAATCCAAATCGCTGTTTTCCTCAAAATTGGGCGATAAATTCAAGGAAAAAATCTGCCATGCTCTGGGACGTATCGGCGATTCGCGGGCTGTCCCGAAATTAAAAGACATTGCGGAGCAGAAAAAGCTCTTAGGCGCATACAGCGATGGCGTAAAAACTGCGGCAGCCACTGCCTTGACAGACATACAACGCGCCGAAGCCAAAAAGCGTGAAACCCCTCAGTCCAAACCGACATTGAAACCTCCGGTAAGAGAGCAGAAACCTGCGCCTGAAAAGCCGGAGACAACTCTCAGATTATCATCTCCGCCAAAATCTGAGACCGCGCCTGCGGAATTTAAGCTCAGACAGCCATCTGAAAAGAAAGTTACGATTGTTTCTTATGATCCTTCGGTGTGCCGGAATGCTCAAACCATTGAAGAATCTGTCATCTGTCTTATGTTTGATCAGATTGTAACATTGGCAAAAGAGAAAAAATTCGATCAGGCACAAGCTTTAAGAGAAAAAATGATAGAGACCGATCCGATGGCTCTGTCTGAAATCATGCGGTCTGCTGAAATCATCGAGATGGAAAAAAATGATTTTTCTGCTGCGGAGCATGATGTGAATCTCTGGCCCGATTTGGATGAGAATTTAAGCCTTGAAGAATCCAATGCCTTGTACCAGTCTATGGAAGAAATCATTTATGAGGCGAATCAGCCGGTATTTGTGCAGGGAGAAAGAAATAACCGGCTTTATTTTATCCGCTACGGACAGTTGAAAATGGTCTGGCGTCATGGAAAGCAGGAGCGGCTGTTAAAAACATTGAATCCCGGAGATATTGCCGGAGAAGACAGCTTTTTTTCCATCACCTTCTGCACCACATCCCTGATAACGATTTCGCGTGTGAAGATGAATTATCTCCATAAAGATATTCTGAATACATGGAAAGAACCATATCCGCAACTGGAATCAAAGCTTTATGAATATTGTTTTCCGTTTCTGGAAAGTTTTTATCAATTGCTCAAAAGAAAAGAAATTGAGCGGAGAACTCAGAAAAGAATTCTGCTGACCGGACAGTTATCGCTTCAATTGCTCAGCATATCCGGCGCGCCCGAAGGCAAAGAGTTCAAAGGACAGCTACGGGACATTTCCGCCGGAGGGCTGGCGTTTTCCATTAAAACTTCGGAAAAAACCGCTCAGATCCTTTTGGGCAGAAAACTCGGTATAACTGCCATTCTTTCTTCAAAAAATATTCAACAGGAACTTGACGTGAGCGGCACAGTGATTAGCGTTATTCGGCGGTATGCCAGCACCTATTCCATTCATGTCAGATTTGACGCCCTTCTTAAAGAACAGACCATAGGAAGCATTGAAAATATCAGGGAAGGTGGTATATGATAGCCCAATTCGCATTTTGTATAAACAGGAGAAAAAATGGCTCAGGCAGATAATGACGATCTGATTAACGTGATTGAAGAAGATCAGAAACAGGAAACGATTCCGGAAACCATGCCGCTCATGCCGGTTCGGGATGTGGTGATTTTTACGGATATGCTGCTGCCGTTGTTTGTGGGACGCAGGCAGACGGTTCGGGCAGTAGAAGAAGCTGTGTCAAAAGATGGTTTTCTGATGCTGGCAACCCAGAAAGACCCGAACAGTGAAAACCCCGGTCCTAACGATATTTATGCGATGGGAACTATCGGAAGAGTCCTGAAAATGCTCAAACTTCCTGACGGACGGGTCAAAGCGCTGGTGCAGGGGATTAGCAAAGCAAAGATTACCGGCTATGTCAAAGTCAAACCCTGGTATCGCGTAAAAGTCGAGGTGCTTAAAGAAGATCGGCAGCAAGAACCGGACACGGAGACCCAAGCCATGATGCGTGCGGTCAGGGATATTTCGGAAAAAATCCTATCGCTCAGGGGGGAAATGAATAATGAAGTAAAGTCCGTGCTGGATAGTATTCATGATCCCGGAAAGCTTGCCGATCTGGTGGGGTCAAATCTCAGGCTCAAACTTGAAGAATCTCAGAAATTGCTGGAAATTCTCAATCCCATTGACCGGCTCAGAAAGATCAATCATCTGCTGGTACGCGAGCTTGAATTTTCAGCGGTTCAGGCAAAAATTCAATCGGATGTGCGCGAAGAAATTTCAAAAAACCAGCGCGATTATTTTTTAAGAGAACAGGTCAGAGCCATTCATCGGGAATTAGGCGATCCGGATGATAAAGCGCAGGAAATCAAAGAATATGAGAAAAAAATCAAACGCGCCAAGATGAGCCGCGCCGCACATGAAGAATCTCATAAGCAATTAAAACGCTTAGAACAGATGCACCCGGAATCCGGAGAGTCTTCGATTATCCGCAACTATTTAGACTGGCTTACGGATATGCCTTGGAAGAAATCTACCAAAGATATTATCAATATCAAAGAGGCTAAAAAAATTTTAGACGATGGGCATCACGGATTAGATAAAATCAAAGATCGGATATTGGAATATCTGAGCGTCAGAAAGCTTAATCCCAAAACCAAAGGACCGATTTTATGCTTTGTGGGACCTCCGGGCGTGGGAAAAACATCGCTGGGCAAGGCGATTGCCAAGGCGGTAAAACGTAAATTCGTGCGGATTTCTCTGGGCGGCGTTCGGGATGAAGCGGAAATCCGGGGACATCGGCGCACCTATCTCGGCGCACTGCC
>DYRC01000250.1 GCA_020718925.1 Desulfonema limicola | reverse complement strand
TTATTTCATCTTTATGCCGGATATGATCGGTCATAATAACCTGAGTCAGATCTCCGTCAGATAAGCTTTGGGAAAACTGAGTAATCTGTTTCACCGGCTTTACCAGAATGACAGACAGAATCAACGATCCCATAATTCCGATCACGGCAAGCATGACTACTAAAATGCCGTTAAGTGTCAGATTTACGGAACGGGTCAGATATTGTTCCTGAGAAATATCCGAAAAAAATGCAATTACGCCGATTTGTTTATCCCGATAATCTCTGACCGGAAATGCGGCAATCGCCTGATCATCTTTATATGCGATAAAAAGTTTTTCCTTACCCATATCTAAAATAGAAATATCCACAGACGCTTTTTCAGCTTTTTCACCGGCGATCAGCACATATTTTTTTTCAATCACCGGATATTTATCCGCATCCTTATAAGAACTGAACGGGATCAACTCGGCGTTCATATATAACAAAAGCTTCTGCTTTTCGGTATCTGACGCAGCGTTGAGCAGCGGCTCAAGCTCAACGGCAACTTCGACTGAGCCTAACTGCTTTCCGGCAGAAGATAGGATCGGTGCAATCCCGCGAATAGCAAAACCGCCGCCGCGTCCTAACTCTATGCCTTTTACAGAACGCCCCATCCGGTTGACATCTGTTACCGTGTTGCGATATTCCGAAAGTTCATCAGATATGTCTATCCACTGACCATCCCGTTTTATCTGCTTATCCTGCCACAGCCGAACCAGACTATGACCGCTGGAAAGATGAAAATGCAGCTTCAATTTATGACCGGAGATTGAAAAAAAGCCGTCTGTTACAGCCTTGATATCTGCCCGAAGCATCTCTCTGGCTTGCTGCCCTTTCGGGTCCGCTTCATCTTCGATATTGCCCGAATGAGCCATCTCAAATGCCCGAATTACAGACGGCATCCGGGTAAACAGCGAGGCTTTTTCCAATGCCTGCTGAGAGGACATGATAATACTCTGGTTAATTTCATTTTTTTTGTTTTCCGCAATCCGATAGATAAAATCTTTTCGCAAAGCGGACAACTGCCAATTGATAGCAAACCAGCACAGCAATCCCAGTGCAATGATGGTTGCAAACAACGGATAAAACAATTTCTGTCTGATGGTTACGCTCATGCCACTATCCTTTTACAGCGATTTTTTTTTGACGGAATAACATAATCTGCTTATACAGTCGGCTGAAAAAATAATCCTGCAAAAGACGATAACATTTTCTGAGACCTTATTCAAATGATAAGAACAGTCACAGTGATTCAGAATGAAAATAATAACTGACAAAAAGAGAAACGATTTCATCTCCTCTTTCCCGATCTCCCGGCATATATTCCCGAAGGTGTTTTACTCTCATTAGACGGAAAACGGACTCCGAATGTTTTTTTATAATTTTCTGCAAACTCCGCCGATTCTCTTTCGTTGTTGAAAGCATTTTCAAATTGCAAATCTCAGATTATTTCATTATATATCATCTGAAATGAAACGAATAACCGTCATTATCGTCAATTGGAACGGAAAACGCTTTCTGTCCGAATGCTTAAATGCCTTGAAAAACCAGACCTATCAGGCATTTTCAATCATACTGGCAGATAACGGCTCAGAAGACGGCTCCGCGGACTTTGTAGCTCAGAACTTCCCCGAAGTCAGGCTTATCCGGCTTTCTCACAACACCGGCTTTGCAGTTGCAAATAATATTGCGTTGAAACAGGTGGATACTGAATACGCGGCATTATTGAACAATGATGCCGTGCCGGAGAAAATGTGGCTTGAAACGCTGATTCACGCGTTGGATACTCACGCTGACGCCGGATTTGCCGCGTCCAAAATGCTGTTTTATGATGCGCCGCAAATCATTGATCGCGTAGGAGATGCGTATTCTGATGCAGGAACCGGTCTGTTGCGCGGGCGGGGAATGCCTGCCGTGTCTTACGATGTCCCGGAACGGATTTTCGGCGCATGTGCCGGAGCCGCTTTATACCGAATGTCCATGCTGAATGAGATCGGCGTTTTTGATGAAGATTTTTTTCTGCTCTATGAAGATGTTGATCTCAGCTTCAGGGCGCAGTTGAGCGGCTATCCATGCCTGTATGTGCCAAAAGCCGTTGTGTATCATAAAGCCAGCGCAACGATTGTTCACGATTCAGCGACTTCAGTGTATTTCAGCCATCGGAATCTGGAATGGGCATATTTCAAAAACATGCCAGCCAGCCTGATTATAAAAACCTTGATATTGCATCTGATTTACGATATAGCCGCATTTTTCTATTTTGCTGTTATCGGAAAAGGAAAAATATTCATCAAGGCAAAAGCAGACGCGCTCAAAGGACTGAAAACCATGCTGAAAAAACGGCGTCAGATTCAGAAAGCGCGCAAAGTCAGCGATGACTATATTCAGAACTTGCTGGAAAAAGAAACATTTCTGCCGCGATTGCTCCGGCGGTTTCAACACTATCGGAAAGGATAATCCTGAAATACAATGACAGATATTGTAATTGTCAATTATAACAGCACAGATCACTTGCTCAACTGCCTTGAATCTGTTAAAAAAAATCTCAATGGCATGAGTGCGGATATTTTTGTTCAGGACAATGCCTCAAAAGACAATGTTTCCCGGATTCTTTCAGAATTTCCGGATGTGATTCTGCATATCAATGCCAAAAATCTGGGATTTGCAAAAGCCGTGAATCAGGCGATCCGGCAGGGAAAAAGCGAGTATCTGATTCTCTTGAACCCGGATACGCGGATCACGGAAGACTTTTTCAAAACCAGCCTTGAATTTATGCGGAAAAATCCGGATGTCGGGGTTATGGGACCTAAAATTTCGGATAATGACGGCAGGCTTCAGAATTCCGCCAGAGCGTTTCCCACGCCCCTGACGGCGTTTTTCGGGCGTTCTTCTTTTTTATCCAAAAAATTTCCCCAAAATCCCATCACGTCCCGGAATCTGCTGAGTCTGAAATCTGATGGAAAAACGCCGATGACGGTGGATTGGGTATCCGGCGCATGTATGGTGATCCGAAGAAACGCCATTGAAGATGCGGGGCTGTTGGATGAGCGGTTTTTTATGTATTGGGAAGATGCGGACTGGTGCCGGAGAATGTGGGAATCCGGCTGGAAAGTGGTGTATTATCCGAGAGCTTGGGTATATCATTATGTCGGCGGCAGCAGCGAAAAGAGCGTGTTCCGTTCAGTAATCGAATTTCATAAGAGCGTTTATCGGTTGTTTGAAAAATATCTTGATAGTTCTCTGTCTTTTTTCAAGCCTTTGGTCTTCGGCGGATTGGCGGTTCGCATTGT
This sequence comes from Desulfonema limicola, assembly GCA_020718925.1. Lineage (GTDB taxonomy): Bacteria > Desulfobacterota > Desulfobacteria > Desulfobacterales > DYRC01 > DYRC01. The sequence continues at coordinate 2,867 of DYRC01000250.1, read as the reverse complement.
ATTTATCCTGATCTCTCATCTGCTTGAACGGCTGTCGGACAAGCTGATCCGGGTGCCGGATATCTCATTTTTCAAACCTTCGTCTTCGTCTGACGGCAGAATCAAAATTCTCAGAATTATTTCCCGGCTTAATATCGGAGGACCCGCAATTCATGTCTGTATGCTGACCAACGGACTGAACCCTGAAAAATTCGAGTCCATGCTTATCACCGGCAAAATTTCTCCGCAGGAAGGCGATATGGGCTATCTGTTCAACGCATACCCTAAAAAACCGTTAGTGGTATCGGAACTTCAGCGGGAAATCAGCTTTTTTACCGATATTAAAGCATTTCTCCATATTTTCAGGATATTGATGAAAGAAAAGCCGGATATTGTAGATACGCACACCGCCAAAGCCGGAACCAGCGCAAGAATGGCGGTAATGGCTTATAACCTGTTAAGAAACAAGAATATCCGGATGGTTCATACCTTTCATGGTCATGTATTTGAAGGGTATTTCAGCAGCATCAACTCGCTGTTATTTGTGTATATTGAGCGGATTCTGGCGCGTTCTACGGATCTGATTATTGCCATCAGCCCCAGCCAGCAGTATGAACTTTCGGAAAAATATCATATCGCGCCGCGTGAAAAAATTAAAACCATAGAACTGGGCTTTGATTTGCAGCCGTTTTTATCCTGCAAGCAACTTAAAGGACAGTTCAGAGAGCGGCTTAACATCGGATCCGAAACGCTGCTGATCGGCATTATCGGGCGTCTGGTTCCGATTAAAAACCATATTATGTTCTTTAAGGCTGCCAAACAATTTATTGACCAGCATCCGGACAAAGACGTCAGGTTTATTGTGGTCGGAGACGGCGAACTCCGAGACGAGTTGGAAGACTTTTGTCATTCACAGGGACTTGCCGATCATGTAAAATTCTGCGGATGGATCAAAGATGTGCCGCAGGTGTATGCGGATTTGGATATTCTTGCCTTAACGTCTTTGAACGAAGGTACGCCGTTTTCTATTATCGAATCTATGGCGGCATCGGTTCCGGTAATTGCAACTGATGTCGGCGGCGTAAGCGATCTGCTGGGCGAATCCGTTGATACTCCCCTCTTGAGAGGGGGCAGGGGTGTGTCCGTCTGTCGGCAGGGAATCCTCTGTCCTAAAAATGACGCGCAAAGTTTTGCTCAGGGGCTGGCATATCTTGTGTCCGAAGACCCGGTTCAGCAAGACCTGCGGGTAAGCCGGGCGCGTGAATTTGCTCAGGCGCATTTCAATCATCGCAGGCTTTTTTCCGATATGGAATCGCTGTATCTTGATCTGATGGCATAATGGCGCAGGATGAACTCACACGGGGAACCCGCCTTGCCAAAAACAGCCTGATTAATTTTTTCGGCTATGGCGCGCCGTTGATCGTTGCGGCGGTTTCAATTCCGATCATGATTCGGGGAATCGGAACAGATCGCTTCGGCGTGTTAAGCCTTGCTTGGGTCTTAATCGGCTATCTCAGCTTGTTTGATTTGGGATTGAGCCGTGCTTTGACCAAGCTTGTGGCAGAAAAACTGGGGGAAGGAAAAGACGATGAAATTCCGGCACTGATATGGACAGCCGTATTTCTGATGTTCGGCTTAGGCATGATGGTCGCCATTGTCTCATGGTTCTGCCTGCCCATGATGGTTCAAAAATTTTTGAATATCCCGCCTGCATTGCAGCAGGAAAGTTTGAACGGATTTTATCTCTTAATCCTGACGCTGCCGCTTGTGATTCCCAGCATCGGACTGCGCGGTGTGCTGGATGCGTATCAGCGATTTGATTTAAGCAACGCGGTTCGGATTCCTCTGGGCATTTATACGTTTTTATCGCCCTTAGCCGTCATTCCCTTTTCTCCGAGTCTTTTTCCCCTTATCGGCGTTCTTGTTGTCGGCAGATTGGCGGGCTGTTTTGCTCATCTGATATTCTGCTTCCGCATTGTCCCGGCGTTGTCAGAACGATTTATCTTAAAAAAAGACGTGATTGCCATGCTGTTCCGATTCGGATCATGGATGACTGTAACCAATATCATCAGTCCGCTGATGGTCTATTCGGATCGGTTTTTAATCGGCTCTCTGGTGTCCATGTCCGCCGTTGCTTATTATGCCACGCCGAATGAAGCTGTTACAAAGCTCTGGCTGTTTCCGATTGCCCTGACCGGCGTTTTTTTTCCGGCGTTTTCCGCAAGTTTTGCTCAGGATCGGCGGCATACGGCGTTTCTGTTTGACAAAGGACTGAGCTATATCTTTGTTGTTCTGTATCCGGTAAGCCTGATCATCATCACGCTGGCAAAAGAAGGGCTGAATATCTGGCTTGGCAGTGAATTTGCACAGCAGAGTACGCTGGTCTTGCAGTGGATGACGGTCGGCGTGTTTGTTCACAGTCTGGGGCAGGTGCCGTACTCGCTGATTCAGGGGAGCGGCAGACCTGATCTGACCGGAAAACTGCACATTGCAGAAATCCCGTTTTATCTTGCGGGGTTGTGGTGGTTAGTCAGCCTTAACGGCATTGTCGGCGCGGCAATGGCATGGCTTATTCGGATTGTGCTGGATGCGCTCATCATGTTTGTGATGGCAATCCGCCTTTTGGCAGCAAGAGCAAATCCCCGCCATATCCTTGCTTTGAGCGTAGCCATCCTGACGTTTCTGATTGGCGCGATGTTGACAACGCTCAGTCTGAAAATCATCTTTTTATCCGTAATTCTTTCCGCCTATATTCCGATTCTGTGGTGTTTCATTTTAAGCGATGATGAGCGTAAAAAGGCTCTCAGGATAATTCGGAGATACCCCTCCCCCGACCCCTCCCCGAAACGGAGAGGGGAGTAGTGATGATATCTCCCCGAAACGGAGAG
>DYRC01000025.1 GCA_020718925.1 Desulfonema limicola | reverse complement strand
GGTACTTACCTATTTCTGCCCGGAGCGGCAAGGCACATATTTCGGCTCGTTTTACATGAAAGACGGTCCGGCAATGGCAGCGGGTCCCGGTTTCACTATTTCCTCTACGCTGACTGCGGATATGGGAAGCAGTTTTATCAAACTTCTGACCACGGATCAGGCTTCGCTGGTAACTGACCTTGTGAATATCCAGAAGGATGATCTGAATGCGATTGTAGAGACAAGACGCGCCATCTCCACAGAATTGCGGAAATTCATCGTAACAGCATCGGTTGACAAAGAAGCTGTCATGACGCTTGCGAAAAAGTACGGAGAAGAGGATGGCGCAATCGTCTATAATTATGCCACGAACTTTGTCGGAATCAGCAAAATCCTGAGCAGTGAACAGAAGTCAAAACTGACCGCTCTTCGGGAAAGCTGGAATACAGGACGGTGAGCATGTTTATTATCTCACGCCCAAACGGGATAATCTTGTCCGTGTCATATCGGATATGCTCAGACCCAACGGACTCATCGGCACGGCGGACGGCAAAACGCTTTATGTGGCGGATTATGGAGCAGGCAAAACCTATAAATACAGCATCAATGAGAACGGGAGTCTTTCAAACAAAACGCTTTTCGTATCTGTTGGCTTTTTCTTATTCGGATTCACCGCTTTCAGATCATAAACCGCATCTTCATTCGCTCTGAAAAGAAGTCCTTCATCCACCACAATTCCGCACCGACCGCCTTCTTGCAGATTTTTGAGAACATGCTGAAGAAAAAGAACCTGTCTTATTTCCGATAATGTCTATTAAATACTGTTTGTCAAAACGAAATTAATTTAGTACTACTGACTATTTTCATATTGTTTTTCCGTTTAGAATATTATAAAATTTCTGACAGAAATAACGACCTAATGAAAGGCGTCACATCATGCGAAGCGGATTTTTTCTCACATTGTTATACGGAATTGTATTTGCCACAGGCTCGGCAGGCTTGATTTATCAGGTTACATGGCAGAGATATTTAAGCAGGCTGTTCGGAAGCGACAGTATTGCAACAGCAATCATCTTGGCGACATTTCTGGGCGGGTTGTCATTAGGATATTATCTTTGCGGCAGACTGACCACCAAAGTAAAAAATCATTTCAAAGCGTATGCGATATTGGAAGGTATTATCGGCGGATACGGCTTGCTTTTTCCGAGTATTTTCAAAATTGTCAATGAGATTTCCCAACCCTGGAGTTTTTCATTTCCGTTTCTGATGATTGTTCAGGGATTTTTCTGTTCCGCCGTGCTTATCGGCATTCCCACAATCTGTATGGGCGGAACCATTCCGTTTTTAACCCGCGCGATTTCCAAAAATATCGGCGAGGCAACCCACGTTCATGCCAACGTATATGCGATTAACACTGCGGGCGCGTTTGTAGGAACGCTGATAGCCGGATTTTATCTTATTCCTGCTTACGGGCTGCCCCTGACCGTGATGGGAACTGCCTTTCTGAATCTTGCGGCATTCCTGTTTTTTTATTTTATTCCGAATCTTGAACATGCCGAAGACCTATCGCAAATCGTTGAAGAAGACATTGATGAGCCGAAATTCAATCATATTGTTTTATATCTGATTGCTTTTTTAAGCGGCTTTTATGTGATGACACTGGAAAATGTGTTTATCCGCCTGATTAATCTTTCATTAGGCTCTTCTTCATATTCATTTTCAATGATCGTATCGGTGTTTATTCTGTCTATTGCGGTGGGAAGCTACATTATCGGAAAATTCAAAACTCTTTCAAAAAAATTATTGTATATCAATCAGTTATGTATTACCATCCTGCTGTTTCTGATTTACTTTTCGCTGGATACTTGGACATATTGGGCGCATCTGATAAGAATCGGATTTCAGTCAAATGAAGCCGGATTCTGGTATTATTATATGTTTATCTTTATCGTTCTTACCGCTCTGCTGATTTTACCCGTAGGATTTATGGGCGCTACGGTTCCCATCGTATTTCACGAATTAAAAAGAGATTTGAAAAATGTCGGCAGGCATTCCGGGCTGTTATTTTCATTAAACACCGTAGGCAGTCTTACCGGCAGTCTGATCGGCGGGATTGTTTTTTTCTATTTTTTCAATATTCCGACCGTGTTTATGATAACCATCCTTCTTGCCGCAATGTCAACCTGCTTATCTGCCCGATCAAAGCAATATGCGATAGTCAGTTTTATGATTTCAGGAATTGCAGTTTTTTTTGCAGTTACTACGCCATATTATGAAAAAACCCGGTTTGCCGTAGGAACGTTCAGAACTCCCCATCTATCCAAAATCAGTTTTTATGGTCCTCGGGATTTTTTTCAGCACTTTTTCAAAGCTCACAATATCCTGTTTTATGAGGATGGACATACGGGTACGGTAGCTGTCGGAGAATCTGAGAAAAAAGAGCTGACTAGAAAATCCAGAGCAATTTATGTCAATGGCAAATCTGACTCATCTACCGGCGGCAAAGATTTATACACGCTCAAATTGCTGGCGCATATTCCCGCGCTGTTGGCTGAAAAAAGAAAAGACGCTTTGGTTATCGGGCTTGGAACCGGCGTTACGGCTGGTGAACTGACGCTTTATCCCGACGTGGAAAATATTGATGTGGCTGAGATTTCCCCGTCTGTGGTAAAAGCGTTTCCCTTATTCGGAGAGTCCACGCATCAGGCTCATCTGAATCCTAAGGTAAAGCTTCATATTGCAGATGCGTTTCGGGTGCTTGGCAGAAGCTCGAAAAAGTGGGATATTGTTATTTCAGAGCCAAGCAATCCCTGGGTGATGGGCGTTGACATGCTGTTTACCCAGGAGTTCTATGCGCTGGTGAAGCAGCATCTTCATGAAAACGGCGTATTTATGCAATGGGTCAACGGATATAGTTTTAATTCCGATCTGCTCGGGATGGTTATCAATACACTGCGCCATGAATTTACAGAATCAAGAGTATTTATTTCTAATGAAGGAGACCTGCTGATTTTATGTACAAATAAGTCCATCCACGCTGCCGATATTAAAAAAGCCGCAGCAACGCTTAAAGGTATTGAACCGGTCAGAGAGTCGCTTAAAGTGATTAAGATGGATGAGATAGAAAATATTCTGCTCAGAGAAGTTTTCACGCCTTCTTACATTCACAACAATTTTTATAATGCAGGGATTCAGTCAATGGACAATCCCCGTCTTCATTATCTTGCCGGTAAAGCTTTTTTTATGGGAGAATCTGTGAATAATGATGTTTTTTTTAATTATAAAACAGCAGCTTATACTGATGAATACCTTTTCTCAAAATTTTATGATAATCGGAAAGACTGTCCCTTTTCTGAAGAAAAATTTCAGAATATGCTCAATTCTATGAAATACCTTGACGGTGATTATCTTCCCATAGCTCTCTATTTGAAAATAAAAGCGTATCTTTGCAACCCTGATATGTATCGGCTTTCGCAGGAAGATGAAAAAACAGTTAAAGTTGAGCTGCTCCGTTCTCTTGCCGGAAATTTTGAAGCCGCTTCTTTGAAAGATAAGTCTATGCGCTATAAAGTCGGGGCGTTGACGGACTATATGAGATATTCGAGAAGCTGGCTTGCGCCGTATCCGATTGACGGATTGAAAAATCTGTTGAAGCAGGGAATCAGCAGCACTGAAAAAGAGAATGACAGGAATCTGTATGCGATTCAACTGATACAGATTTTGGCTGATGAAAAGGCGCAACGGGATACTATCGAAGATATACTGGCAAAACTCATCAGAAACAACGCCGGAAAAATCATGTTTGATGAAAAAGATGAGGAATTGCTGAAACAGGTCAGCATTCTGTTGAAGGAAACCTATAACATTGATATTCCCTGAGGCGATGGTAACGATGAAACTATTTAATCTTTCAGAAATCAGAAAATCCTTTTTGGTATCGCTGTGGTTCATGTTTTTAACCTTTCCCATCATGGTTATCCGGGTCAACCCTGTGGAAAAGGTGATTGAATGGCGTTGGAAAAACATGCTCTTTATCGGCGTCGGAAGCTTTGTCCTATCGTTTGTGTGGCGGTATCTGCTGGCGCGCAAAGAAAAAGGATCGCGCAAAACCGAAACGGCTGAGAACAGCAGCCCGGAACTGATTCAGCACATCATGCAGGATCGCAGTATTTATCTGCCGGTATCTGGCGTGATTTGCGTTTTTGCGATTATTTTTCCGTTTATATTTTCCGCCTATCAGACCAACATTATGATTACCGCGCTGATGTATGTGGTGCTGGGATTGGGCTTGAATATTGTGGTCGGGGTGGCGGGACTTTTAAATCTGGGGTATGCGGCGTTTTATGCGGTAGGGGCCTATACTTACGGACTTCTGCATCAGCATTACGGCATAGGATTCTGGGTATCTTTGCCGATAGGCGCGATTTTAGCGGCGATTTTCGGAATATTGCTGGGATTTCCGGTGTTAAGGCTCAGAGGCGATTATTTGGCAATTGTTACGCTCGGCTTCGGCGAAATTGTTCGGCTGGTGCTGGAAAACTGGAATGCGTTTTCATTCGGTCCCAGCGGCATTGCCAATATTCCCCGTCCCGGCTTTTTCGGAATGCAGATGTCGCTGCAAACCGCTACGATTTATACTTATTTTCTGGTGATCGGATTGACCTTGTTCACGATTTTTGTGGTCAATCGTCTTCAGGATTCCCGAATCGGAAGGGCGTTGCTTGCACTGCGTGAAGATGAAATCGCCTGTCAGGCAATGGGGATTGATAAGGCGCAGGTCAAGTTGATGGCGTTTGCGCTGGGTTCAACATGGGCAGGCATGATGGGCGTGGTGTTTGCGGCAAAAAATACCTTTATCAACCCGGCAAGTTTTACCTTCATAGAATCCGCTATGATTTTATCTATTGTGGTTTTGGGGGGCATGGGATCAGCTGCGGGCGTGGTGGTCGGATCCTTTGTTCTGATTCTGCTGCCTGAATATCTGCGGGCATTTGCAGATTACCGGATGATTCTGTTCGGGGCAATTATGGTGATGATGATGGTATTCCGACCACAAGGGATTGTCAGCAGTGTGCGCCGCACATATCGCTTTGAACCGACAAAGCATGAAATATAGGGAGGCAGCTCATGCGCTTCATCAGGTTAAGCAAAGAAAGAGAAAATATGCTGGCAAGGATTTATAAGCACAGCAAATATCACAGAGTGCGTCAGCGGGCGCATTGCATATTGCTCAGTAATGACGGATACACGATTTCCGATCTGAAAAAAATATTCAACGCTGATCTGACCACGATTTATAACTGGTTCAATGAGTGGGAATCAAAAAGCCTTGTGGGGCTTTACGACAGAAAAGGAAAAGGAAGAAAACCCAAGCTGAGTCCCGAAATGAAAGAAAAAATACGGGAATGGGCAAAAAAATATTCCGAATCCCGGATTTGCGAACTGATTGAAGATAAATTCGGGATATCCGTAAGTACAAAGACTGTTCATCGGGTACTGAAAGCATTCAGATAAAACACGAAAGGATAATTCCATGTCAAAGCGTATAACCGTAATCATCTGTTTTCTGATATTGACGGCGCAGATAGCTTATGCTGAGAATAATGCTGCATGGCAGGCATCTGTGCAGGAGCAGACGGCAATTTCAAAAACTGTTGAATACAGAAAAATTCTGTTTCACTCCGAATCAGGCAGCTATAAAGATTTTACCGCAGATATGGCTTTATTTCAGGCAGATTCGTATAAAGCGGCGTTGCTCGACAATCCGTCAAGCAATATAAAGACCTATACGCCGATTGCGCGGCTGATTGCGGAAAAAGGCGCGATTGCCGGAATCAACGGCGGATTCTTTACCAAGGAATTTACGCCTAACGGGTTGTGTGTTTATCAGGGCAAAATAGTTTCCAAAATAAAAAAACTGACCTCGCCGGTATTGGCAGGGCTGATGCTGATAAGCAAAAACGGAGAAGTCCGATTAGAGCCTCATGCCGCATATTCGGAGCAGATGGTGAAAAATTGCAATTTCGGGTTGCAGACCGGACCTTTTCTGATAAATCCCGATGGTCAGATCAGCGAAGATATGAAAACCCGCGGGATGCTTGCCAGCCAGAATGTGAAACACACCATCATTGCATTATCAGGCGATCATCAACTGCTTGTTATCTCTGCGTCTCCGATGCCGCTGACAGAGGTGGCAGCGTGTCTGTCTGCTTTTCCCAAAGCTTTCGGCGTCAATAAGATAAGATGCGCCCTGAGTCTGGATGGCGGAAGATCATCGGGGTTTTCCGTCAGATTGCCGGATAAACAGGTTACGATTGAGGAAGGATGGCCCGTCAGAAATATGGTCTTGTTTTTCGGGCGTGAACAATAAGCTTCGGGGGCATTTACCTTGACTTATGCGGCGGTGATGTAAGAAGGTTAGGGGTTACAAGGTTGATTCGGACTGTTATCTTTAATCATCTTGCTTATCAATGGTTCAGACAGTTTTTTGAAATTTAATGATTGACAGGAGTTTCTTCTATGAGAGAAAAAGGTGTTTCTGACGATACAGAAAAGTCAGTTTCATAAAAATGAGCCGTTACAGCAGTTTATGTGAAAAAACATTTTCAGGGCAGTTCGGAAATAAAGAAGCACTCCCCGCTGTATTATTCGGAAACGTCTGGACGTAGGAACACGGAGAGTTGATTTCCTTGTGGAAAAAGAGATACTCGTGGAATTGAAAGCCATTATAAAACTCGAAGACGTTCATCTGGCTCAGGGATTGAATTATCTTGAAGCATTCAATCTGAATCTCGGCTTGCTTATCAACTTCGGAGGAAGAAGCCTTGGGTTTAAGCGGCTGATGGCAAAAAAATAGTCTTGAACCAAGATTAAAAGATTACCACGATTAAAAAGAATCATTGCAATCAATTCTTAATCTTGCTAATCTCTGAATCCTGAAAAATGACTGTCTTGAACCATGATTCACAGGATTAGGAGATTGCCAAGATTAAAAAAATCCCGGTAATCTTTTAATCCTGAAAATCCCGGTTCAGACAAACAAAAAGGAGTCCGCCCCATGAAAAAAACCGCCGTTTCCATGATGATTATCCTTGCGCTGTGCTTTGCAGGCGCCGAATGCCCCGCAGAATACAGACTGCCCTACACCGGACAGACCGTAAGCTGAATCGGATTGTGTCTTATGAATCAGAAAGACAGATATATTTTCAAAGAATTTTCCGAACAGATACATAAGCATTTCCCGAAAGCCCGGATTATTGCCTTCGGCTCGCGTGTGCGGGGAAATGAAACATGGGAATCCGACCTTGACATTTGCGTGGTATCAGAATATACAGAACCGGAAATAAGTGATAAAATACGTCATATCGCATGGGAAGTCGGTTTTGAAAATGATCGTATTATTTCAACAATTATCTTAAATACTTATCAGTTTGAACACGGACCTATGTCTGAAAGCACCCTTGTCAGAAATATCAATCAATACGGAATTGCCGCATGATGACAGAGAATATCAGATCGCTTATACGCTATCGGATCGAACAGGCAGAAGAATCGCTTGAAGCGGCAAAAATTCTGATTGACAAAAAACTTGCCCGCCCTGCGGTGAATCGTGCATACTATGCCATGTTTTACGCAGTGCTGGCACTTCTGGCAATGCGGAAGATGGAAACTTCAAAACATACAGGCGCTATCGCGCTCTTTGACAGAGAATTTGTAAAACAGGGAGTCTTCGGAAAAGACTTTTCGATTTGGCTGCATAAAGCATTTGATTTACGTCATGAAGCTGATTATAAAGCAGATTCTCAGGTAACAGAGGATCAGGCTGAAATGACGTTGAAAAATGCTGTAACTTTTGTAAATGAGGTAAAAACCGTTCTTGATAACCTGATTGATAAGGAGAATGCCCCATGAAAAAAACCGCCGTTTCCATGATGATTATCCTTGCGCTGTGCTTTGCAGGCGCCGAATGCCACGCAGCATACAAACTGCCAGACACCGGACAAGGAGTATGTATGCTATGCTGCATGAAATAAAAATAGCTTTTCCGACCGATGTGCTGATTGCTATGAGCATCAGCAAGGAACAACTGGCTCAGGAAATGCGGCATTTTTTAGCCTTCAGATTTTTTTCCGAAGGACGGCTCTCATCAGGAAAAGCGGCCAGACTGGCAGGAATGTCAAAAATCGCCTTCTTATCAGAATGCGGAGAGCGGGGAATTGATATTCTTCCCTACAGCGAAGACGAGCTTAGAAGAGAACTTGCCGAATGATGAAAGCAATCTGCAACACAACGCCGTTTATCGCGCTGGCATCAATAGAAAAAATTGAGTGTTGCAAATAATTTATGGCTCTGTGATTGTGCCGAAGGCTGTGATTGAGGAAATCGAAACGGGCGGAAAAAACTTCTTTTAATTGGATTTCTGTCGTTCCCAATGAAATCGGTCAGAATGACCAACTTCTTTTTCAACTGGATTACGGTGAGCGGCAGGTAATTTTACACGCGCTTAAAATACAGCCGGATATGATTCTGATAGATGACAGAACCGCAAGAAACATCGCAGAATATCTTGGACTGAAGGTCAAAGGCACTCTCGGTGTGCTTGTTGAGGCAAAAAGAAAAGGGCTGATACCTTCTTTCAAAAAACCGGCTATGGAAATGAAGGCGCAAGGCATTCGTTTTTCTCAGAGATTGATTGAAGAAATTGCGGCGAATTTGGGAGAATGAAAATTTGAAACTTATATCCGGGCTTTGAACCCGAAAAAACAAAAAAAGAGAGGAAATGAGCCATGATGTCGAAAAATTTTTCTTGCAGATTCAATTTCTTGAAAAGTATATCTTTCTGTTTGCTCATTATCCTTGCGCTGTGCTTTGATTACTACGGGCAGGACGGATGTTACACCATCAATGCGCCTTCATACACCAAGTCAGACGCAACGGGAAATGCGCTGCCGGATTCCGCAACTTCATGGGCAATGATAAAAGATAATACCAATTCGCTATCAAAGAATCAAAATTGCTTCCGCAGTAATTAATGACAAAACACGAAAAAACTTTTTTTGAAAGCGAGTTCGTATTACTATGATTCTAAACATCAGGCAATAAAATTCGGGAGGAAGTTATGAAGTCACCATTGTTTGAAGAATTTAAGTCCGTCGTTTCCTGCTTTCCGGAGATCAGCGGAGAAAGCTGAAGGAAAGAATAATGCCCGAACGCTTTTCGGAATCAGTAAAATTCCGTCCGATAATCATATCCGGGATATATCGGATGAAGTCAGTCCCGAACATATTTCCGATGTATCTGATAAGATTTCGGAAATATTTGAAAATAATAAGATAACAGAGAAATTTCTTTATCTGAAAAGCAGTTATCTGACAGGCTCGGATGGGACATGGTATTTTTCATCATCAGATATACATTGTAATAGGCAACGGTGGGACATTTTTTGACAAAGGCGATTTACAGCGTTGATTTGTCTGATGCTCTCCTTTCTTTGAAGATCACCCATCCGGTATTTTCCTTGATGCAGATGTGAACAGCGACGGCAAAATCGGTCTTGAGGAAGTGGTGTATATTTTGCAAAAAATGGCGGGCTTGAGATAAACTTTACACTCGCTGACGCTCGCTCTTCAGAGCAATGTGTGTCAGCAAGTTATAAACCCGAAAAAATCACTCATAGCCTTCTTTTTTCAGCAACTCCCGATACCAGCAGCAAAAGTCGTAAATTCCCAGATACCGCTCATCTTTATTCACAATGCCCAGACAGACTTCCAAAACGCCGCCGCCATAAGCATTGCTGTATTCTTCCATCGGACGATTTTGCAGAAATTCTCTGACCAGCATCTGCGTGGTGCGCTTGCTTTTATCCTTTCGGATTTCAATCGGGTCTTTGGGTTCCTGAAACGGATCCCATTTTTCATAGCCTATTTTCAAAATATGCTTCTGCCGTCTGGGTCCCATGCTTTCAAAAATCATGCGCTTCCGGCTTTCAATGTCCTGGGGTGAAAATTCGTTCATAGTTCCTCTATCAGCTATGCTCTATTTCGCATGGATTTTTCTCTTCTGTTTTGCCGACTCCCAAATACTCTTCGTTGTAATCCGTGAGCATTGCCATTGACAACGGCACCAGCAGGTCGGCGACTTTATAGCGGGATTGGATTTGTGCGGCTAATTCCGTAGAAATATGATACAGTATTTCATATATCGCATCCATATTCATGGTCGGATAGGATTTTCCCTGTGCAAACGCTGATTTTCCGCAGGTATGCCCTTTGCCGCCGATGGCGGTGGGAATGCCGTAAATCCGGCAGGTAACCGGGCGATGGTCATACAAATCGCATTGATCATGTTCATTGAGCAGAGGACAGCGCACCCGCTCCAGCGCGATTTCCGTCAGAATAGCCTCATCGCTTTTTCCATCCTCATGATCCTGAAACGCTTTCCGCTTGATCTTGTATATTTTACGGTCTGCGGCATTGGCTCTTTCCAGCAGACGCTCACGCGCTGTTCCCTGAAATTTTTTATTGAAATGATGATTGATATACAATGCCTCGATCAGCGTGAGATCAAACAGGGCATGACAGCAATCCGCACATCTGACTTCGCATTTCACACATTCCGGGTGCTGGGTTTTAACCCGATCAAATGCAGTATCGGCGGTGTTCAGCAGCCCTTCATAAGTCTTGAAAAATTTACTGAAATCTGTGTCCATAAAAAACTCCTGATGAATCCGGGCTATGATCCCGAATCTATTTTATCTTCAGCCGCCCGTCTTTCATCTTCGGTGATATATTCCATTTCGATGAGCAGATCAGCCAATCCTGCTTCTTTTAACGGCTTGATTGCCAGAACATTTTCAATTCCTTTATACTCCAAATCTTTGCGATCTCCGCCCACACTGAAAAACGTATAATCCATCGTATATTTCGGCTCGACTTTTTTGAGCATTTTCACCGTGCTGCCGAAAAATATAAAATGGTGGCTTAATATGAAATATCCGCCATACAGCACTATACCCATAATAATCAGCTTTTTTAGCGCTTCCATGTTGCCGTCTCCTTTCTGAAAAATTAGACCGATGATTCACAATATTAATTCACTATCCGCCGACATGCAAGAAAAACCTGTCAATGTCTGATAAGCATCAGCGTCAGCTCAGGCACAAATGTAATCACCATAACCGCCGAAAGCAATACAATCAGAAACGGAAAAGACGCATAAAAAAGCTCAGACATGCTCTTGTTGAAGCGATAGCTTGCAATGAACAGATTCAGGCTTATCGGCGGAATGCAATAGCCGATTTCCATGTTTGCCAGAAAAATAATGCCGAAATGAACCGGATGAATGCCGTAACTGACCGCAACAGGAAGCAGCAGCGGCACCATAATCACTAAGGCGGTGAACACATCCAAAAAAGAACTGAGCATCAGCAGAAACAGATTCAGCAATATCAGAAACATATATTTGTCTGTTACAAAGGATTGAATCACTTTGAGCATTTTCATCGGCACTTCTGCGTCAATCATATAGTTGGTAAATGCCATGCCCATGCTCAGAATAAGTAAAATTCCTCCGACCATAATCATGGATTCCCGCATGATGTCCGGGACTTGAGAGAGCTTAATTTCTTTGTAAATAAACACTTCCGCCACAATCACATACATTGCAGTAGCCGCCGCAGCTTCAGATACGGCAAAAAAGCCGCTGTAAATACCGCCAATGACAAAAAACGGCAGAGGAATTTCCCAAATCACTTCCCGAATAGCCGCCAGCACTTCTTTGCCGGAAAACGGGCTTAATGCAATAGATTTGTTATGGCGATTCACCCACAAACTGTAAATCGAAAGCATCACGACCATCAATAAAGCAGGTAAAATCCCTGCCAGAAACAAATCATCTATTCCGACTGCCGGAATGTTTTTCATTTTCAGTTGCTGGGCAATAATGCCATATAAAATCAGGGGCAGTGAGGGTGCGATCAGGATTCCCAGACTGCCGGACGTTGTAATCAGCCCCAGCCCGAATTTTTCAGAATAGCCTGCCTGCCGGAGCGCAGGATAAATCAACGGTCCCAGTGCCACAATCGTTACGCCGGAACCGCCGGTAAATGCTGTGAAAAACGAACATGCCACAAATGCCACGATGGACAGCCCGCCCGGAACCCAGCCTAAAAATGCCTGCGTTAAACGCACTAATCGCCGGGATGTATTGCTTTCACTCAGCATATATCCGGCAAAGGTGAATAAAGGCAGCGCCATCAGAATCGGCGCGTCCGCAATCCGGTAAATTTCAATCGCAATAGCGGAAAGATCAACGCCTTCGGCATAAAATGCCAGCAAAGTAACGCCTCCGATGACCGCAAACAAGGGCATTCCGAGCAATGCCAGCACCACCAGCAGGATAATAAAAAACATAATCATGGGCGGTTAATCCTCCCCGCGCAACATCAGCAGAGTTTTCAGATCTGTTATCCCCAAGAGCATGTATCGCAGGGCAATCACCGCAAACGCAGCCGGAATAATACCCGCGCATACCCAAGTCGGAACCGTTGCAAACGCTGTATTGCCGGAGGCGATTTCCATCTGAACAAATTTCACGCCATACCACGCCATTGCCATACACACGATTGAGGTAACAACATCAATTATTGCGCGGGTTATCAACCGGAGCCGTTTGGATAAATACGAGCTGATCATGTCAATATTGATGTGCCTGTCCTGCCGCGCCGCAATCATGCCGCCGACCAGACAAATCCACAAGACCAGAATACGGGTGAGAATATCTGCCCACATAATCCCGGCTTCAAAAATATTCCGCAGTACAATCTGCATCACTGCTAAGATAATCATCAGCGCGAGCAGGCTGACCAGAAATCCGTCTTCTATCCGAACCAGCAGATTTCGGATACGGTTTAATGCGCCGCTGTCTTTTGGGTCGGCTCTTTCTTCCATGCTATTTTGCCTTTGTGCGGAAATCATTGAGATGACCTTCAAATGTTTTCAAAATATCCGGAGACAGTTTGCCGCTTTTAATCAGCCGATCCGGTACGGTTTCTGAAATCTTATGCCATTCTTTCATATCATCCGGAGTTGGCATTAAAAATTTTACCCCCTGTTTTTTCAAGGCTTCTGATGCTTTGGCATCGTCTTTGCGATTTTCCGCGCCGATTTCCGAAAACGCCCTGCTCATCTCCTCGCTTAAAATTTTCTGATCTCCGGGTGAAAGCTTTTCATACGCCTTTTTATCCACTGCCAGCAAGGCATAAAGATACAAAAACGGCATATCCAGAAGATATTTGACCTGTGTATGCCACTGCAAGGCAATCGCGCCGACAGGCGATGTGGCAATCGTGTCAATCAGCCCGGTCTGAAGCCCTGCCCGAACATCTGCAATAGAAAGGGGAATCGGATTGATGCCAAAGGCTTTGACCGCCTCGAAAATTGCCGAATCATCATCAGGAATCCAGACTTTGCGCTTGCGAAGCTCTTCGATATTTTTTACCGGCTCTTTGGACATCAGATATGCAAAACCGCCTTCAGCCAGCCCGAAGGTCATAAAACCGCTCTTTTCAAGCCCTTCCGCAATCAACTTATCCATATTTTTGCGGATATAATCCACTTCCTCAAGCGATCTGAATTTGAGCGGCATCGCGTAAATCTGATTGTCAGGATAAAACTGGGTCATGCTCCCGGCAATCACCGCGCCGCCGTGCAGTTGACCGATATGAATTTTACGGATAACCGATTTGTCATCGCCCATCACGCCGCCCGGATAAAACTTGATTTCCACGCGATGTTCGGTCTTTTGTGCCACCGCTTCCGCGCCTTTCCGCATTTTTTCCATCCACATTGAGCCGTCGGGCGAGAGAGTAGCAATCTTGATAGTTGTCGCTGCATAAGCATACGCCGCTGCTAAGATTAAGGCTGCTGTAAAAAGAATGATTTTTTTCATCAATATCCTCTTGTCTGTCAGAATTTATAAGAGATTCACAGAATAATCTTCTGAAATCCGGCAGCACTATACCCCTTACTGATATTTTATTCAACAGAGAGTTTCAAACTTACAGCAAAAATGATGTTGCTTTTTTTAGTTACAACATCGGCAGAGATTTTCAGGACAGCGATTCATCAGCCCGAACATCATGTTTTCCAAACCGCTCTTCAAAATCATTTGAGTTTTGAAGTTCGTCAAAAAAAAAATTATTCATGCCTGAGTGCCGCAACCGGATCCATTTTTGCTGCCCTGAACGCAGGATACAACCCGAAAAAAATTCCTACCAAAACAGACATCAGCAACGGAACCGCAATTGCAAACAGCGTAACCGCCGTATCCCATCCGGCAAATGCCGAAACAATTCTGACGGCTGCGGCTCCGATTCCGATTCCGGCAATACCTCCGATAACGGTCAGCATAACTGATTCTGTGAGAAATTGAACCACAATATCCTGCTGCGTTGCGCCGATTGCCCGCCTTACGCCGATTTCTTTTGTCCGCTCCGTAACTGTTGCCAGCATGATATTCATAATTCCGACGCCTCCGACCAAAAGAGAAATTCCGGCAATGGCGCCGAGCGTGATATTAAAGGTACTTTGGGTTTTTTCAGCCTGTCTCAATAGTTCTTGTGGTATAACAATCTGATAATCATCAATATTTTTATGTGATACATCCAGTATCCGGGCAATAATGCTTCCGGCTTTCACCACGACATCTGTATTGATTGTCTGTGCAACAATTTCTGTCAGTTCAGCCTCATTTTTTTTCTGAGCGGTCTGAGCTTCCGGCTGTTGCGTTCCTGCGGGAATGAAAATCATCTGATTGTGATTTCGGGCGGACATCACCGATGATTGCTTTATCTCTTTATCAGATCGGCTCAGAATCCCCACGATTTTGAAAAGTTGATCTTCGATTCGGATATGACTTCCGAGTTTTCCTTTTGCCCCCAGACTCTTTGCCACTTCATCGCCTGCCACGCATATCAGGGATTTGTACCTGATATCCGAATCACGGATAAATCGTCCCTGAGCTATTGAAATATTAAGCAATTGGGCATAATTGGAAGAAATTGCGACAATCTGGGGCGATATGCCCGAATCACGTAAAGATTGCTTCAGTTCTTTGAGATATCCGACATCTCTGATATATCGGCATCCGGATCGGATTCTGTCAGCATCATAGACAGACAAGCCTTTTGATAAATGCTCATCGGCTCTGAGTTTTTGATCTTCGGTCAATGCCACTGCCCTGACATAGATATTTTTTATCCCTAACTGTTCTATCTGATGGATAATTTTTTCTCTCGCGCCTTCTCCGATGGATATCATTGTCAGAAAAGCCATCACGCCGCAGATAATTCCGAAAATACTCAGGGATGCTCTGAGTTTGTGTTGCAGCAGACTTCGGAATGAAATTTTCATCATTTTTGATAGTTTATGAAATCTTATCCTCAATTTTTCCATCTTTTAAGTAAATAATTGTTTTTGCAAAAGAAGCTACTTCTTTATCATGCGTTACCATAATAATTGCCGCGCCATGACTATGAAATTCCTCAAATAAGCGCAGAATTTCCCGTCCGGTTTTTGAATCCAGATTTCCCGTAGGTTCATCTGCAAGAATGATTTTGGGGCGGATTGCTACGGCTCTGGCAATCGCGGCTCTCTGCATTTCCCCGCCGGATAGCTCTGAGGGTTTGTGATATATCCGATCTGTTAAGCCCACACGATGTATCGCTTCTGATGCCTGTTTTTTGGCAATTTCTACATCAATATCAGCATACAGAAACGGCAATTCGACATTTTCCATCACATTCAGGGTGGGGATGAGATTGAATTTCTGAAAAACAAATCCGATATGCGTTGCTCTGATTCGGGAGGATTCTTTATCTGAAACATCAGGCATGGATTTCCCTTCCAGCAGATAAGTCCCGGATGTCGGGCGGTCAAGGCATCCGATGATATGCAGCAGCGTGGATTTTCCCGATCCCGATGGACCCATGATGGCAATAAAGTCATTTTGATGAATCCTCAGATCAATGCCCTGAAGAACCGGAATCTGAACGGCTCCCATCTGATATTGTTTGGTGATCTGCGCCAATATGATTAAATCAGGAGTCATTTACTGATCCAAAAAATACATATTCATATTGCCTTTTCCTTTGACGCTGAGGGTCTCTCTTGCGATAAAGCGGAAACGGTCTTTGAGAATATTGTAAGTGGATTCGGAAACATTGATTTTCATAGGCTTGCCGTTTGTCTGCATACGGGATGCCGTGTTGATGGTATCTCCGAAAACATCGTAAATATATTTTTTTACTCCGACTACGCCTGCAATAACTTTTCCGGTATGAACGCCGATCCGTATTTCCCATATTATGTCTGATATCTCATTCCTCTGCGTCATATATCTCAGGATTTCTACGGATGAGTTTATGATATTTTCAGCATGATTTTTATTCGGAACCGGCAATCCGCACACCGCCAGATACGCATCTCCGATGGTCTTTATTCTTTCGCAGGAATTTCTTTCCATGATATTATCAAATTCGGTATATATATCGTTCAATTCATCAATCAATGCTTTGGGATCAAGCATTGAAGATATTTGGGTAAAACCGACAATATCGGAGAAAAACACGCTAACGTCATTAAACATTTCCGGTTCTGTTTTTTGTTTTGTTTTCAAATCATTGGCAACTTTAACCGGCAAAATATTCAACAACAGACGCTCAGATATTTCTTTTTCGATATTTATGATTTTCAGATTTTTCTCAATTTCTCCTTTCTGAGATTCTATCTGAACATAAGCGTTTGAATTATCCAACGCAATCGCAAGATATGATCCCAGTGTTTTCAATATGTTGAAATGATAACTCGTATAAGCGTTTTTATGATAGCTTTGCACATTCAGAACACCCAACACCACATTTTTTGCCATCAGCGGCAGATATAGAAATGACTGCGGATATTCATTTTTGCGCCGGGTCCATGGGATATTGAAATATTTAGGAAATTCTTTTTCAACATCTTTTACAAACACTTCTTTTTTGTTTTTAACGCACCATCCGGCAAAACAGCCGCTGTCTCTTATTTTGTTATAAAACACCGGCAATCTTGTTGTTTTTTCAATGAAAAATTTGTATTCTATACAGTCATCGGATTCATTGCAGATTCCGATTCCGAAACCGTCAGCAACCATCAGCGAACTGATATTTTCATAAAATGTTTTGAAAATCATCTCAAGATTCAGGTTGGATGTGATTTCCTGCCCGATTTTACTCAAAATGATGATATTTTTATGCGCTTCTTTCTTTATCCGGTAAAGTCTGTACATCACATAAACAATCATCAGAATAAATACAAAACCGGCAAGCAGAGAATCTTTCAGCATTTTAAGCCGTTCCAGTTCCATATTCAGTAGTTCTTTTTCTTTTTCTCTCCGTTCAATTTCATATTTTGTCTGACTCTTTTCAATTTTTGAAGCCACCTCTTTATTCAGAAGCTCGTCTTTTAATACAGAATATTGTCTGAAAGATTCAAGTGCTTTGCCGGTATCGTTCATAGATGAATAAATATCTGAAAGTATTTTATAATTTTCCATTATTAAATCTTTCAACAGAGCTTCTTTTGCAATTTTCATGCTTTCTTCCAGACGCGGCAATGCTTTCTCATAATCGCCTGTTTTTGAATATATTTCTCCGATGGTTTTCAGTTTTGTCGCAATCCCTTTTTTATTATCCGATTCTCTGCTCATTTTCAACCCGTCAGACGTATAGCGCAAAGCCTCATCAAGATTCCCCATCTTCTTATAAACATCTCCGATATTTCCGAGCGTCATCGCCATCGTTTCTTTATAATTCATTTTCTGACAGATAGTTAAGGCATCTGTAAAATGCGTCAATGCTTCGGCATTTTTTCCTAAATCTGTATATACAACGCCGATATTATTAAGAGAAATAGCAACGCCGTCCTGATCGTCTCTTTCTCTATCAATTTTCAGCGAGTCCATGTAATATCCCAACGATTTTTCTTTCATGCCCATATTGTCATAAACCATCGCAACATTATTCAATGCGGCAGATATATCTTCTTTATCATCGATTTTTTTGGCAATATTCAGACTTTCAAAAAAATACTCCAATGCTCTGTCTGAATTTCCCATATACATATAGCCCACGCCGATATATCTTAATGCAATAACTTCCTGTTTGCTGTCTTTAAGCTGCTTTGCCAATGTCAACGCCTGATTTCCATAAGACACACTGAGGCTGGGCAGAACATTCCAGTATTTCTTTGCCATCTCGTTTAATTTCTGAACATTTTCAGCAGAAGGTTCTGTGGCTGTGGCATTGAGCGCAAATATAGATAATAGCAGATAAAAAACAAATATTTTAAGTATGTTATTTTTCATTCATCAATCCGTATTTTTGAGCGGCGGCATGACAAGGCTGATTCTATCGCCTTTTTCTATACCTGAAACGATTTCAGCCATATCTTCGTTCTGTCTGTTTACAGAAATTTGTATCTTTTTAAATCTGCTGCCGTTGGCTTTGTAGCAATATTTTCTGCCGCCTTCGTCAAAAACTGCCTGAACCGGTATTGTCAGACTATTTTTCACCTGATCCGCCAACACAGATATTCTTGCGGTCATACCGGGTCTTAATTTTGAATTTTCACCTTTCAGGGAAACCGTCAGTTGAAAGTATTTTTCACCGCCCATGCCTTCAACTCTTCCTGATGCAAGAATGCCCAAAAATGTTATTTCACCGTCAAACAGCGTATCAGGATACGCATCTGTTCTGATGGCGCATTTCTGACCGATAGAAATTTTGTGAAGATCAATTTCTCTGACCTGTGTTTTTACAAGCATAGAAGAAATATCCGGCAGATACAGCAAGGGCTGATTCTGCAGTACCCTGTCGCCGGTTCTGGGTTTTCGCTTCTGACCATCCATAAATGTTTCATTTAAAACCACGATGCCCGCAAACGGCGCTTTGATGGTAGTTTTATTCAGTTCATTCTGAGCCTGAGTCAGCGAATCTTTTGAATGTTGAAGCCTGCTTTTGGTTTCATTCAGAACAGAAACCGCTTTGGCAATCTTGAAAACGCTTCCCTTTCTGATCTGATCCAGCTCAATTTCCGACTTTTCAACTTTGGCTTTAGCCGTTTGCTCTGAAGACGGATATACATGCTCTTTATAACTGCTGAATTTCTTCATGGCAGCCCCGTATTTTTCCTTGAGTTCCGAAGCTTTTTTCTTTGCCATCGTTATTTCCGTAGGATTGGAATATCCTTTTTGGCTTAATGTTTCAAGATCGGCGATATATGCCTGATGACGCTCATAGTCCTCTTTGACTTTTTCCATTTCCTCTTTGTATTGAGATAATTGCAAAGGACCATCGCCTTCAATCAGTTTTTTCAGGTCAATACGCGATATTTTCAGATTAAATTCAGCAGCCCGGATTTCGCGCTCCATCTGATTTTTTTCCCATTCCAATATCTGCTGCGCGGATTCCAACGCAGCTTCCAGCCCGATAACTTCTTCTTTTAATCTCCGCGCTTCTTCTTCAAACGGCGTGGGATCCAGTTTTATCAATACCGTATTATTTTCAACCTTTGCGCCGTCATCAATCAGATAAATAATTCTGCCTTTATCTCCTCTGACAGATGAGGAAATCATAAACGATCTTTCCGCATCCAATGTGCCGACAGTATTGACCATAATATCAAAGTCGCGGATTGCGGCGGTTTCCACCGGAATGCTCATATCTTCGGCAGAACCGGATTTTCCGAATCGCATAAGCGCAAATCCTGCTGCTATGAGGAAAATAGAAAACAGGATATATTTCATGATTTTTTCAGTTTTCATATATTATTACCCCTCCCCCGACCCCTCCCCGAAACGGAGAGGGGAGAAAGTGTAGAGACTCCCCCTTCCCTTTCAGGGAAGGGGTCCGGGGGGTTAGGTGAGTCAGCGTTCAATAAGCGTTCCGATGGCTGCCCGCATCCGATACATTCCGACAATATAATCTGTTTTCATGGACAGCAGATTGACATTTGCCTGCTGCAATTCTTTTTCCGCCTCTATCACATCAAAATTGTCCGTCATGCCATGATCAAACTTGATTTTTGAAAGCTCAGATTTGCCATCTGCCTGCTTTTTCTGAGCTTCCCGAATTGCAATGCGCTCCTCGGCTTTTTTCAGAAATTCCGATTGAAGCCGGACTTCGCGCCGGATTTCATCCTGTCTGGTATCAAAATATAATTTTGAAGATGACACCGTGATTTGGCTTTGCTGAAACGCCGCTTTTTCGGATGTTCTTGAAAAATCCGTGTTGCTGACCAGATTGATGCTCCACCGATTTTCATTCAATGCGCCGAAATCGTCTGTCATATCGTATCGGTTATAATTCATCACCAGATCCAACTGAGGCAGGATATTATGTTCGGCAATCCGCGATCTCCGCCTTGCTTCCTCAAGTTCATCTTTTGCCTGTTCCAATTCTATCCTGTTTTTCAAGGCAATTTCAACCAATTCTTCAAGATTCATCCGCGTTTTGTCAAGCTCAACCGGCGCGGTTACTTCGATGGGGCGCTCCAAAGAAAAAGAAAGAATCAGCTTGAGCCGGTCTTCGGCATTTCTGAGAGATTCTTTTGCAGAACTCAGGCTGTCCTCAACATCTTTGAGCCGTATTTCAGCGCGATACACATCCAAAGACGTTGCAAGCCCTACTTTTTCCCTGATTTTTGCAATTTTGGAATGCCCTTCCAATTGTTTTGTCAAAGATTCAAAAAGGCGCACCAGTTCTTTTTGCCGGATAATATCATAAACCGCAGAAACTGTATCCAAAATAACGTTTACCCGCGTTGAATACAAAGAGCGTTTTGCAGTTCTGACAGAAAATTCAGACAGATACACCGAATCCATATTGGATTCTTTTCCGAATCCTCTGAACAACGGCATATTCAGCGATACGCCAATTCGGGCGGTGCGGTTGTCGTCTGTTTTTTGGATTCCGGGCGTCAGAGATGCAGTTGCGCCGAAATCAAGTCGCTTTTGCAAGGTTAAGCCCGCGCCTGCTGTTCCTGCCTCGCTGCTCAATCCCGCACTGGCAGAAGGATAAAATTTGGTATCAAACGCAGATTGGGCTGAAAATAAAGAAATTCTCTGGCTTTCCGACATTGAAAGCGCATTGATGATGCTTCGGTTGCGCTGTAACGCGGTTTCAATTGCCTGCTCAAGCGTCAGGGATATGGGTTCGGATTCACCTGCCGAATATACCATCCGATCCGAACATATCAGAAAAACAAACAAAATTAAGAAACGGCTGAGTTTCATTTTATTCATAAACAAAGATTAGCACACAATATCGTGATAATCAAGCTGACAAAGAAAAACTCCGAGGCTTTTACGCCCCGGAGCTAAGATTTATCATATCAGAAGATACTCACAGGGAAGCAGCTTCGTTCCCGTTAAGGTCTTTGGAACTGAACAGAAAAAACCTTCTGATATGTTCCACACTGATCGGTAGCTTCAATTAAAAGATCAAAAAGCCCGTCATGAGGAATAATAGCATCGGAATAACTCCCGCTGGTTTGAACCTCAAACTCAGCGAACGGAGTTTGAATTTCACCAAACTTATCGCTTATTTTTACTTTGATTTTAGTGCTTGGCGGATCAATGGTGTAATCAAAAGAAACTAAGTGCTTCGTTGGACTTTCACGCACAGTGATCGTGCGATTGATATCGAAAAGCAGCAAATCTGATGGTTTTGGTTCAGGATCGTAACCGGAGGAAAAAGACTTCTTTCCGTCTCCGAAATAAACCTTATTACCGTCAATAGAAAACGCGATATTATCGCCACAAACCAAAACATCAACAGATTGGGAAGCTGTTTTTTTGCATGAATTAACAACATTAACGGTAATTGTTTTTTTGCCGGATGTTGAAAAATTCAGTGTACCCGTGAAATTACCTTTTCCATCACCGGTAAAATCCCCGCCCGGAGTTCCATCAGACGTGGTATAAGATGCCTTTTCGATATTCGGATTAGCACCGAACGATACGCTGACAACCTGCTTCAGAGCCGTTGCTTTCAAATTTGAAATAGACGGAGGGGAAATGGCATCACACGGATCTTTGACTGTGATGGTCTTTGTGTCGGTATATGCGCCGCACAAAGGATCCGTACCTGAAATCTTGACAGTTTTAACTCCGGGTGATGAAAATTTCAAGGCAGCATTGAAGTAACCATTTGCATCAGGCGTAAAATTCCCGCTCTTTCCATCAGTTGCCTCATAAGACGGAGCCTTGATGTCTTGAGTAGTAAAGTATATCCTGACCTCCTGATCTATGTCAACCGTTGACTGCGATACTATCGGCGATATGGGATATTTCGGATATTTTATCCAATAAAAGCCGAAAACATCCTTACCTTCCATATCTCTGCCAAATTTGAAATAACCTTCACACGAGTTAAAGTTGAAAGTCTTTTCATCCCATATTCCGCACGCTGCCGGAGGCTGAGGAAGTATATCAGCATTAGCAAGTTCCCAAAAAGAAACTTCCTGAGAATTCAGGTTCACTTCCTTTTTTTCCGCATCAGAGGGGAGATACTCTTTCAAAGTTACTTTGTAAGATATTCCTTGTGCTTTCACGCAAGGAATATTCAATGTTTTGACGTCTGATGCTTCGATTGCCGTTACTGCGACTTCCTCTGCTTCAACTTTCTGAATGCCTGCAAAAGCAAGCCCGAAAATCACCATAAACAAAAAGAATTTTTTCATTGCCTATTCTCCCTAACAATTCAATTGGATTGTTTTTATGCCGAGCAATAAATTACCCGGCTATAACCATAACCTTGTCTGTGAATCCGAAATCATTTCCTGATTAACTGGATCTGCATCTTACACCCTAAATCAGGGGTTCCACAACTGCTGGAATCTTCAGCGGTATTTTGAAACCCTGTAGCATTGGAACCTGAAGGGATGGAAAAAGGAATTATGCTATCACCCCTTACACAGCTATATGGCAGTTTGGTTGTTGT